>JALYYH010000055.1 GCA_030946665.1 Gemmatimonadota bacterium | reverse complement strand
GCCACCAGACGCCGAAAGTCGTGTCGGGCATTATCACGAACGGAGACGGTGATGCGAAGGTCGTGTACCCTTCGATCCGTTTCGGAACGTTGTTCGGGTCGAGATTGGCGACGCGAAAATCCACTCGTAGGATGTAGCTGGTCGCCGAATCGAGTAGCGCGGTGCCTTCCCAGTCGGGGCCGTGAACGTCGATGTTGGGCGAGAACTCCAGTCTGAGCGCCCGCGTCCCCTGATACCTGTCGATCCCGCGGACGATGTAGCAGTGGTGCTCCCAGAACACGCTATCGGCGAGAGTGGAGAGAAAGAGCACCGGCACGTTGAATCCGCCGGAAACGTATTCCACGATGTCGCTGGGGCGATAGCGTTTTTCCAGGTTCTCGGAGCGGAATTGTCCGCTCTCGCTGGTTGCGCGTCTCACTTCTCCATACTCCGGTACTCGCGCCGTGTGCCGCTCGATTTGCGCCTCGAACGGATATGTCCGTCGAAATTCCGCGTACTTTTCCGCGGCTTGCTGCAGCTGCTCTAGAGCAGAGACAGAAGTGAGCTGTGAGACGGAGTCGGCGTTGGTCGCACAGAGACTCGTGGATCTCACCGGCGCGATCACGTACGCGACTTTGCTGAGCGTAATCGTCGCGACGTCCCCGACTACCTCCGCTCGTCGGAGCGTACGCTCGACCGGTTTGTAACCGATTTCCCGGATGCGAAGCCGCAGCTGTCCGTCGGCGGGCCAGACGATTCGCGCGCGTCCATGCTCGTCTGTGAACGTGTGGTGGCCGGACGAGAGGTCGACGACATCGGCGTTCGCGAGCGGGTAACCGGCGCCCGCATCGCTGACGGTGATGAGAACTGTGGAAGGTTGATGACCTGCCAAGTCCACCGATGCGGACGGGAGAACCGTGAGCGCGGCCAGCGAGAGCGCACCGACGAGGGCAGCGAGTGAGCCTCCTCGCATTATGATCGAACTCTCCGGGCGCGGGGCACCCGCGTGGATCAGCCGGTCTCGGCCGTAATCGGGCTGATCGTGCGCATCACCGGCATGATGCTGTTGGCGGGAAAGCCGCCCTTCTCCGCGTGCTGCTTCACTGCCTTGGCGTTAGGCGCGTTGTAAATGCAGAAGATCTTGTCGCCCGTGACGTAGCTATGGACCCACTGCACGTCGGTCCCCGCGGTATTCATCTCGTGCAGCACTCCGCACGATTTCTGGGCGATTGCCTTGAGCTCGTCGCTGGAGAGTTTGCCGGCGCCGGGGATCTGGCGCTCGATTATGAACTGTGGCATGCGCGCTCCTGTTCTGGGTGGGTGAAAAAGCTACGGTGCGAAATCGTGGTGTGGGAGTCGAGGTTCCGCTCAGGGTGCGGGCGGTTTGCCACGTTTCCATAGCCAGGTGGCGCCCGCGACGACGATGACGGCGACTATCAGGACTGTGGACAGCATGTGCCTCCCTGCGGCAGAGATGTCGATTTCATATCACCCAACTGTCGGTTTCCTATCATCGGGCTTCTCGCGCATCTTCGGGAAAGCGCTATGATTTGTCAAATCAAACTTCGGGGGGAGGGCCAAGCCAAATGTCGATTCGAGTTCTCTATCTAGCGGCCGTCGCGATTGGTATCGCTTGCGGCCCTGCCAGCGGCACATCGGGTACGGCCGCTCCAGGGGCGCCTCCTGCAAAAAACAACATCCTGACTGCGGAGGAGATTACGACCTTCTACACGGACGTGCCCAATCTGTACGACGCGGTATCACGCCTTCGCCCGAGGTGGATGCGCGCGCACGGGGTAGAGTCGCTCGTCCCCTCCGCCGACAGCAGCGAGTACGCGCTGGTGTTCGTGGATGGCGCGAAGTACGGCGGCCTGAGCTCGCTGCGCAATATCCAGGCGTTCCAGGTCCGTGACATCCAGTTTTACAATGTCGCGGATGCCGGGAAATTCGGACCGGTGGCCGGCACCAGCGGGGTGATCGAAGTCCGCATGAAGCGTACGCCGATGCCGCAGTCACCGTGACCAACGTCGAAAAGGTTTCGGCCCGCGCAGCGACCGCCAAGCGCGCGAGCACCTTCACGGAGTCGGTGATCCGCGAGATGACGCGGGTGGCGAACCGGTACGGGGCGATCAATCTGGCGCAGGGATTCCCCGATTTTCCAATGCCCGAGCCGATGAAGGATGCGGCGTGCGCGGCGATCCGCGGTGATATCAATCAGTACGCGATCACCTGGGGCAGTCCCGCGTTGCGGCTGGCGATCGCCGAGAAGTATCGCAGCTGGTACGGGATGGAGGTGGATCCGGAGCGGGAGATCACGGTCTGCTGTGG
>JALYYH010000038.1 GCA_030946665.1 Gemmatimonadota bacterium | reverse complement strand
GGAGGCCGGCGCCGAACATCCACGCGTCGAGCATTTCCGCGAGCATCGAGGCACCCAGCTCCTGAGCGATCGCGTGCACGCCGACGGTGTACTCCCTGGCGCGCGACAGCTCGTCCTCGGTTACCGGCTCGTCGCGCAGCTTCGCGAACTCGGCGAGCAGTCCATTGCGCGCGATCTCTTCCTTTTCCGGCGACGTCGCGATGTAGGAGGCGAACAGGCCCGCCAGCTTCCTCTCACTCGCTCCGGCATGCACGGCGTAGGCGAGCGATTGGCGGTCACGCAGCTCGTCAAAGAAGCGACCTCCCAGTCCGCTCGCGACCGTCCCAATCAAGCCAGCCGCAAAGCGCGAGTCGTCGGAGCGCGATGGTCCCGGGAACGCCAGGGCGATCGCAGTCTGCGATTTGTCGCGCGACTCCGCCGCGATCTTCACGGACTTCGGCCAATGCGGCTTTCCCACCTTTGGACTTTTTTTCGGCTCCAGCGCACCGAACTCCCGCGCCACCATGTCAGCGGCTTCCTTGACATCCACATCGGCGACGACCCCAATGACTGCCGCCGACTCGAGGACGCGCGACCGGTGCCACTTCCGGGCCTGCTCCGCCGAGATCGCCCGCAAAGACTCCTCGGTGCCCATGACTGGACGTGCGTACGGATGTGCACCGAACGCGACCGAGCTGGCGAGGCGCATCGGATACCGATACATGTCGTCGCGCAGCGTCGCGACGTTGGAAAGAGCGACCGTTCGTTCGGTCTCGAACGAGTCGTCAGGAATCGTCGGCCGCTGAATCACATCCCCCATCAGCTCCAGCGCTTCGCCGAGGCGCGCTTTGGGAACCGAGAAAGACCAGCCAAAGCTGTCGCTGCCGGCGCTCGCCGAAATCGTGCCGCCGAGCATCTCCGCGTCCTCGGCGATTTGGGCGGCGGTGCGGGTCGTGGTGCCCTTCAGCATCGTGCGCGCAGTGAGAAGAGTGAGGCCGGCTTCATTCTCTTCTTCTTCGACGGCCCCGCCAACGATGTAAACCCCAATGTTGGCCATCGGTGTGCCCACTTTTCTTCGGGCGAGCACCGGAATTCCCTCTTCCGTCCGAAAAACGGAAACGCCCGCTTCTTCCTTCTCGAATTCCGCGCCATTGTTTCCTGACGTCGCCGGCGCAGTCCGTCGCGGGATCGAGGCGAGCCGCTCGGAGCGACCAGCGCCCAGAATACGCTGCATGTCCGCCGGGTCCTGCGCAACGATCGGCGAGCTCTCGGGACGATAGATCAGCGCCGCCGCCTTTTCTTCGCTGAGATACTTTCGGGCCACACGCTGCACATCGTCGACTGATGCGGACATGAACTGCTCGAAGTAGCTCTCCCCCATTCGCCAACCGCCCAGCGCCTCCCACTCGGCCAGATAATTGGCGCGTCCTTCAGCGGTCTCGAGGCGCCGCACCCAACGCGCCTCGAAGATGCGCCGTACGCGCGTGAGCTCGGGCTCCTCGAGCGCTCCGACTCGCAGCTGGTGCAGCTGATCCCAGATAACTCCGGCCGCCTCGGCTGCGCTCTCGGGCTCTGTCTCCGCGTGCACCACGAAAACGCCCAGTTCTGTTGGGGTATAATCGTAAGCACTCACCGAAGACGCGAGTTTCTTTTCACGCACCGCGCGGTACAGCCTGGAGGCTCGTCCACTCGCCAGAATTGACGCGACCACATCGAGCACCGGCGTGTCCGGATCGAGGGTGCCCGGTGTTCTCCAGCCAAAAACGAGTTGACTCTGCTGGATGTCGCCCGCGAGCTCGCGGTAGCGGAATCCGTCGTGGTCCGGCTCGCGAGGTCCGGGTGTCCGTTCCGGCTTCGCCGATGTCAGATTTCCGTACAGAGCCGTGACGCGCCGCAAGGCATCAGCGGGATCGACATCCCCAGAAATGGTGAGGATCGTGTTCGATGGCCGATAGAAGTTGCGGTAGAACGCGTTCATCTTGTCACGGGTGAACGATCGAAGGCCCGGCTCTCGTCCGATCCGCCACCGTCTCACCCGGTGAGCGTCGTGTAGCAGCTCGTGCAGTGTCTCGGTAGCCATCGCTGACGGGCTGTCCGATTTCCGCTTCGCTTCCTGGATGATGACCTCCATTTCCTTCGCGAGCTCCTCGGAGTCGAGCACCGAGTTGGCATAAGCGTCGGCCTGTATGTCGAGGCCTTTCGCGAATCCGGACGACGGCAGCACGGTGTAGTAAGCCGTGTTGTCGTAGATGGTGTGCGCGTTGAGGTAGCCGCCGATCGCCTTTGTCTCCCTGGCGATGTCGCCCACCCCGCGCCGCTGGGTCCCCTTGAAGAACATGTGCTCGAGCGCGTGAGACAGCCCCTGCTGATCGTCGGTCTCGTCGAAGTAGCCGGCTTTCACGTGCGTCACGATCGCGACGACGGGTGCCGAGCTGTCTTTCTGCACCAGAACGGTCAAGCCGTTCGGAAGCACTGTTCTATGAACGCTGTTTGGATCCATTGCAGGTGGAGATGATTGGCGGCGGTCTCGCTAGTCGGCGAGTTGTCCGTGACGCAGAAGAAGCAAACCCAGGAAGAAAAAGGCTGCGCCATAGCCAAGCAGCCACACCACATCGCTCGCCGGCGCGGCGCCATTCGTGATCATGACGTTTGCGACGTCGTTGAGCCTGTGGACTGGCGGAAGCAGCTGAACGAGCTTCCCAGGCAATCCCGGACGCGCGCCGTAGATATCGCGCAGCAGCCGCGACCCGAGCCACACCGCCGCCAAGGTAAGCCAGTCATATCGAGTCGCAACGGAGACAAAGAACCCGATTCCGCCCATCGCGACGTAAATGAGCGCCGTATAGAGAAGAAAGTGAACTATGCTGAAGTCAGGCACTATCAAGTGCAGCATGCCGGATAGAACCAGCATCGCAGTGAGCACGCCCACCATGTACACGACGTAGAGCTGCGAGTAGTACGCGACGACGCTCACGGGCTTCGCGAAGAGAAAGCGGTAATATCCCATTTTCCTGTCGGTAGAGACCATCCCGTTCAGGGCGATGAGTACCGAGAGCGACACGATAGACGACGCCACGGTGAGCAGCAGTGGCCAGGTAGGAGAGGACGGGCTCATCGAGAAGGCAGGTCCCATAGCCCGCCGCAACGGCGCGACGAGCGTATAGCCCCACAGCAGTCCGATTATCAGGATCGCGATGCCGCGATCGATCACGAAATCCCGGAACTGCCAGAGCGAATATCTGCCCAGTCTCCCTCGATTCATTGGGATTCTCCCACCGCTTCCCTGAACTGCTGCTCGAGCACAGATCGCTCGGGAACGACGCTCGCCACCAACGCTCCTCTGCCGATTAGATCAGCCAGCGCGGCATTCAGCTCGCGTATGCTTGTCACCGTCACGTCGTACTCACCCCTTCCCGCGCTTTCAGCCGATGGAAACGATTCGCGAATTCGATCGTAGCCGCCAGCAAGCGTCAGCCGAAAGCGTGTGACCGCGGGTGCACTCTCCTCATAACTCGTGCTTACCACCCGCTGCAGCCGACCGTGGTCGATGATTGCCACACGGTCGGCTAGACGCTGGAGCTCGTCGAGATTGTGGGAAGCGATGAGGATGATCCTGTCCGGACGGCGCAGCTCCGCGACGATGTCCCTGAATCGCTGAGTCCAGACGGGATCGAGCCCGTGCGTGGGCTCATCGAGAACGAGCACCTGGTCGTCACGGAGGAGCGCTTGCGCAAGGCCAAGGCGCTGCAGATTCCCTTTCGACAATGCCTTTACTTTCTTGTCGCGGTGCTCGGCGAGTCCGAGCTTGTCGATCACCTCATTCACGCGATTGGGAATGTCGGCGCCCGAGATTCCCGCCAGCGTCGCGTAGCGGACCAGTGCAGTCTCCGCACGCCACTTCGGGTGAATCGCAATCAGCTCCGACATGTAGCCGATGCCGTTACGCTCGACGTACCTGCGCGGGGAGAGTCCATTGATTTGAACCGTTCCCGTCGTCGGTCGCAGATACCCAAGCATCATCGCGATGAGAGTCGACTTCCCCGCCCCGTTCGGGCCGGCGATGCCCAGTATCTCGCCTTCAACCACCTGTAACGAAAACTCCTCGACCGCTTTTACAGAGTTGCCGAGGAGTGATCTGTAAGTCTTCCCGACGTTCCTGAATTCAATCACAATGGCGGCGGTGTGGCTGTAGTCAGAGGTTGGAGGCACGACTGCCAGGAGCCGGTGCCGGCATTGTTGATGAACTTGGTGCCTTCCTGCACGCGGCCCAATCGCGTCAAAGCGCAGCCGAGATAACCCTGAGCGGCGCGATCCTGTGGATCGGCCTGAACGGCGCGGACGAAGAACCTGCGCGCGAGGTCATACTGCTTCGTCGAGAAGAGCACGAGACCCATCTCACGCAGAGCGTACTGGTTCTTCGGCTCTACACGGAGGGCTGTGTCCAGTTGGGCCCGGGCGGAGGCGAGATCTCCCTCCTGTCGCGACAGGCGGGCTAGAAACACGTGCGGCATCGCGGTATTGGGTTCTTCCTTAACCGCTCTCATGAATTCACCACGAGCCTTCTCGCGCTGTCCGGCGTTCATCGCGGCGACTCCGGCGGTCAATCCGTCGCCGCCGGATCCGCCTCTACTAAATGCGAACCAGATGCCTGCTGCAATGAGGAGGACTACCGCCGCACCGATCAGAGCCGGCAGCGACAGCTTCGGCCAGCGACGTCGCTCGGCGGCAGCGAGAGCATGTTCGATATTGCTCCGTCCCAGCCCGGCGCCTCCCGCCTGGGAGCCTCCTCCAGGCGGAGTGAATGATCCCGGCGGTGGCTGCTCGATCGTCGGAGGACCGGACATTTTTCTGCCGGCGTAGCTCGGCGGCTGCCTGTATCCCCCACCGGATGTCGGCGGGGCGTACGGCGACGGAGGTGGCTGTGGGGCAGGAGATGGGTGCTGCTGCTGTCCACGAGGCGTGTAGACAGCCTGGAGCGGGCTCGATGGAGTCGCGCGCCTTACGGGCGCCTTCCCAGTCAGCGAAGACTCCAGCGCTCGGAATCCTTCGACCGCCGCGTCGCCATCCGCCTGGGTTGGCTTGTAGCTGGTGCGATTGGCGCGGTCGCGCGCCGCAAGGAATTCAAGAAGCAGGTGCGCCTGGTCCAGCGTGATCAGCTCGGACTGTCGCGCGGCGCGAATCAATTGCTGGCCGGCCAGGGAGGAGTTGCCCACCAGCGCCTGCAGCGACGCTTCGGCGCCGGCCCACAGATCGATGATGTCAGCCGCGAGATCTTCTGCCGACCTCGGAGTCTCAAAATGAGTGAGAACGGGGCGTGCCCCGTTCAGGGCGGTGAGCGCCGCCTGGGAGTTCTGCGGGTTCACCTTAGGATGCGCAAAAGCCCGGCATCCGCACTACGACGAATGAAGCTCTCTGCATCCTGCTCCGGCTTCGGAGTCTCCTTGAGGCAATTTGCATTGCGCATCTTGTCGACGATCTCTTCCCAC
>JALYYH010000004.1 GCA_030946665.1 Gemmatimonadota bacterium | reverse complement strand
TCGACCGCGATTGCCGGCGGCAGCGCATTGGCGGGCGCGGGCAAGGACTGGAGCAACGTCGGGCGCAACGATCCTTGTCCGTGCGGGTCGGGCAAGAAGTTCAAGAAGTGTCACGGGGCAACGCTTTAACACGGATGCTCCGGATTTTTGAACCGATGCTTCGGATTCGCTCCGGGCGGCGCTAGAACTCCATTTGCCGGGGCGTGATCCTTTGGTTGCTCCGATCTGAGTTGCCGATGCAGTCCGTGTTCAAATCGTTCCGCCTCGGCCGCCGGAAAGATGCCAGTGCTTCGCAGCACAACGATGATGACGGACGGCCTGCGCGGGTGGCGGCTTCTCTGGAGTTCCTGAGCATGCTCCGAGTTCAATGAACCGGAGAACGAATGGCACTTACTATTCGCGAGCTTCCGTCGGGCGAGCGCCCGCGAGAACGACTTCGCACCCATGGAGCGCAGGCGCTCAGCTCCAGCGAGCTAATAGCCATACTACTCGGCAGCGGGTCCGAGGGCCGGTCGGCGCTCGGAATTGGTCAGGAAATACTCTCCACCTGTCGCGGCTCGCTGAGGCTGCTCGCCTCGCAGCCGGTGGCAACCCTTACCAGCATCAGCGGTGTGGGAACGGCTCGTGCGGTTGGTATCCATGCCGCGCTCGAGCTGGGAAGGCGCATGGCCGCGGAAGAGCGGCAGGAAGGTGCGCCCGTGCGCTGGCCGCGAGATGTCTACGAGATCTTCGCTCAACGGCTCGAGGATCTTCCGGTCGAGGAGTTCCACGTCGCGGTCCTCGATTCGCAGCACCGACTCGAACGCGACATCACCGTAACGCGCGGCCTCCTCAATTCCTCGCTCGTGCATCCCCGGGAAGTGTTTCGGGAAGCGATCGCTGAGCGGGCGGCAGCGATCATTCTCGTGCACAATCACCCGAGTGGAGATCCGACACCTTCGCCTGACGACAGGGTAGTAACTGAACAGCTCGTCCAGGCGGGCAAGGTACTCGACATACCGGTTCAGGATCACGTTATTATCGGGAGGGGACGCTACATAAGCTTTGCGGAGGCGGGACTGCTGTGACTGCTGGCGCAGTGAGGGAAAAGGAGACCATCCCGGAGTGGATAAAGGAGGGGTTGCCCGAGAGGCTCGACCGCGACCTGCTCGTGCGCGCCTATCGCTTCAGCGAGCGCGCCCATGAGGGCCAAAAACGACTCTCTGGCGAGAACTTCGTCTCCCACTGCGTCGAAGTGGCGAAGATCCTGGTCGACCTTCAGCTGGACTCGGTAACCGTTGCCAGCGGGCTCATCCATGACGTCGTCGAAGACACGCCCGTCACCGTCGAACAAATCGAGGGGGAATTCGGAAAGGAGGTCGCCGAGATTGTCGACGGCCTGACCAAGATCGGGCACCTGCCGCTCAACTCGTCGCAGGAGCGTCAGGTAGAGAATTACCGCAAGCTTCTGCTCTCGATCGCCAAGGACGCGCGCGTCATCCTCATCAAGCTGGCCGACCGCCTGCACAACATGCGCACCCTGGAGTTTCTTCCGGCGGAGCGGCAGAAGCGGATCGCGCAGGAGACGCGCGACCTGTACGCGCCGCTGGCGCACCGGTTCGGAATGGCGCGCGTGCGGTGGGAGCTCGAGGACCTCGCGTTCAAACACCTCGAGCCGTCAGAGTACAAGACACTCGCCAAGAAAGTCGCGACACGCCGGGCCGAGAGAGAGAAGTCCATTGCCCAGCTGAAGGAGCCGCTCGAGAGCCACCTCAAGAAAGCCGGCATCGCAAACGTGGAAGTGAGCGGTCGACCCAAGCATCTCTGGTCCATATACAAGAAGATGAAGAAGTGGGACAAGCCGTACGAGGAGATCTACGATCTGCTCGCGGTTCGTGTCACCGTGAACGCCGTCCCGGACTGCTACCACGCACTCGGTGTCATCCACGACCAGTTCACTCCGCTCCAGGAGCGCATCAAGGACTACATCGCGCAACCGAAGTCAAACGGGTATCAGTCGCTCCACACCACTGTCTTCGGTCCGAACCGACAGCTGTTCGAGATACAGATCCGCACGCGCGAGATGCACCGGACGGCCGAATACGGAATTGCAGCCCACTGGCGCTTCAAGGAAAACGCGAAGAGCGCGGACGAGCTCGACCGCGCGCTGCAGTGGTTCAGGCAGGTGCTCGAGCTGCAGCTGGACGCCAAGACACCCGACGAGTTCCTCGAATTCCTGAAGCTCGACCTCTATCAGGACGAGATCTTTGTCTTCACGCCAACCGGCGACGTCATCCAGCTTCCAAAGGGTGCGACGCCGATCGATTTCGCGTTCGCCGTCCACACCGAGGTGGGATTGCACTGCCAGGGCGCGCGCATCAACGGGCGCATTGCCAGTCTCGCGCGCGAGCTCAAGAACTCTGAGACAGTGGAGATCATCACATCTCCGTCCGCAAAGCCGAGCCGGGACTGGTTGGCGCACGTCAGGACCGGGAGGGCGCGTCACAAGATCCGGCAACGCCTCCGCATTGAGGAGCAGAACACTTCCATCAAGCTGGGCAGGGAGATTCTGGACCGTGAGATCAAGCGCCGGAAGCTCGGCAAACCGGAGGATGCGGAGATGTTGCGGGTGGTGAAGGCGTTGCACCTGACCGACCTGAATCACCTCATCGCCTCGATTGGTCAGGGCGACGTCAACGTCTCGCAGGTGCTGAAAGAGCTGTATCCCGATTCTGAGCCTGCGACCGAGGCCAAGCCGGGCCCGCTGGACTGGCTGGTAGATAGGGTACGTGGCGCGCCAAAGGGCATCCGGATTCAGGGCGTCGACGGGATGATGGTTCGCTACGCGCAGTGCTGTCAGCCTGTACCCGGCGACGCGGTTGTGGGGTATGTAACGAGAGGGAGAGGCGTAAGCATTCATCGCTCGGATTGTCCGAACCTTCTGATGCTCGTCCAGGAGCCGGAGCGCCGGCTCGACATAGATTGGAAGGAGCTGGAAGGCGAAAAATTCATGGTTCGTCTGGCCCTGGAAGCCACGGACAGACGGGGACTCTACGCCGACCTCGCCACCGCCGTGTCCGCGACGGGTACCGACATCAGGAGCTTCGAGCTGCACAGCTCGGATGGTCACGTGGTCGGTGAGCTGGCCGTCGAAGTCGGCAACCTCGCACACCTTCAAAAAATTCTGAAAGCAGCTCGACGCGTCAAAGGCGTGACCGAGGTCGCGCGGCGTGAGCGGCTGGCCAGTGATACCAAGAATGTCGAAAGCAGTATTTGACCTGCAGGCTCCATTCGAGCCCGCGGGTGACCAGCCAAAAGCGATTGCCGAGCTGACGCGGGGCCTCGAGAGAGGCGACCGGTTTCAGACTCTGCTGGGAGTGACCGGATCCGGGAAGACGATGACAGTCGCGAATGTCATCAGGAATTTCGGACGGCCCACGCTCGTTCTATCGCACAACAAGACGCTGGCCGCGCAGCTGTACGGAGAGCTGAAAGGCTTCTTCCCTCACAATGCCGTCGAGTACTTCATCTCGTACTACGACTACTACCAGCCGGAAGCGTACGTGCCGACGACGGACACCTACATCGAGAAAGATGCGTCGATCAACGAGGACATCGACCGGTTGCGCCTGCGCGCGACGTCCAGCCTGATGGAGCGCAACGACGTCGTCATCGTTGCGACCGTATCGGCGATATACGGATTGGGCGATCCCCGCAGCTATCGCGAGCAGATGGTTACGCTCACGAAGGGTCAAAGGATTCCCCGCGACGACATCCTTCGCTCTCTGGTGAAGATCCAGTATTCCCGAAACGACATGGGGCTCGAGCGCGGGACGTTCCGCGTGCGCGGCGACACGGTGGAGATTCTTCCCGCCTACGAGGAACAAGGCGTTCGTGTCGAGATGTGGGGCGACGAGATCGAGAGGATCAGCAAGATCAATCCGCTCACCGGAGACACGATTGCCAACCTGACGAAGGCCGCGATCTATCCGGCGAAGCACTTCGTGACGTCGCGTCCGACGATCGAGCGCGCGGTGGCACTCATTCGCGCTGAGCTGAATCAGCGGCTCACCGAGCTTCGTGCCGGTGGCAAGCTGCTCGAGGCGCAGCGACTGGAATCGCGGACGAACTTCGACATCGAGATGATGCTGGAGATCGGAACCTGCGCGGGAATCGAGAACTACTCCCGGCACCTGTCGGGACGCGCGGAAGGCGAGCGCCCGGCCTGCCTGTTCGATTACTTCCCGGAAGACTTTCTAGTCGTCGTCGACGAGTCACACGTGACCCTGCCGCAGATTGGCGGAATGTTCAACGGCGATCGTGCGCGCAAGCTCACGCTCGTGGATTACGGATTTCGTCTACCGAGTGCGCTGGACAATCGGCCGCTGATGTTCGACGAGTTTCTTTCGCTGACTCCCCGCGCGCTCAACATCACCGCGACTCCGGGCGACATCGAGCTGCGACTCTCGGAAGGCGCAGTGGTCGAGCAGATCATTCGACCGACGGGTCTCATCGACCCGGAGATCGAAGTCCGTCCGGTGCGCGGCCAGGTCGACGACCTCCTGACCGAGATTCGCATCCGGGAGAGAAGAGGTGAGCGTGTTCTCGTCACGACTCTCACGAAGAGAATGGCTGAAGATCTCGCCGATTACCTGCAGCAGATGGGCGTCCGCGTCCGATACATGCACGCCGACATCGACGCCATCGAGCGTATGGAGATCGTCCGCGGCCTCCGATTGGGCGAATTCGACGTGCTGATCGGAATCAACCTCCTGCGCGAAGGACTCGACCTGCCCGAAGTCTCGCTGGTGGCGATTCTCGACGCAGATCAGGAAGGATTTCTGCGCAGCGACCGTTCGCTCATTCAGACGGTCGGACGAGCAGCGCGCCATCTGAGCGGGCGCGCGATCTTCTACGCCGACAGGATGACCGGCTCCATGCAGCGCTGCATCGACGAGACCAATCGTCGCAGAGTGATCCAGACGGCGTACAACGTGGAGCACGGAATCACGCCGGTGAGCGTGAAGAAGAGCGTGGATCAGGTGAGATTCACGACTCGCGTTGCCGACTCACGGGTGGAGCGCGATGAGCGCGAGAAGGAGAAGGTGCGCCGCGTGGCTGAGTCCCCATCACGCTACGGAGATCTGCCCGCCCTCATCGCTGATCTCGAGGCGCAGATGCGCGAGGCGGCTGCCAATCTCGACTTCGAGACCGCGGCACGGCTGCGTGACGAGTTGTTCGAGGTCAAGGCGAAGGCGGGTCGAGAGGAAAGGAGTCGGGGATCGCTGGCGGGCCTTCACGCCCGCTAGCAATGCCAGCGCACCGGCATCTCGTTCCTCCTCTCGCTGAGAAGGGCCACCTGAAGCTCACCGAATCCGAGCTGCGATCGTGGGGCCGGGATCTTGGCCAGTCCATCAATCCTCCGCTCGTTCTTACCGTCACCGGCGAGCTGGGCGCCGGCAAGACGACGCTGGCGCAGGCGATTTGTCTTGGTTACGGCGTGCGACAGGAGGTCACCAGTCCGACTTACGCGCTCGTCCAGGAATATTCGGCGCCACGATCAGCGGTGTTTCACATCGATCTGTACAGAGTCGAATCGCCCGACGAGCTCACCAATCTCGGATGGGACGAGATCATCGTCTCGCGATCCTTGATCATTGTGGAATGGCCCGAGCGGGCCGGAACGCGGCTCCCGGAGGATTACCTGCCAATCGATCTCGACTATGTCCCCGACGATCCGATGCGCCGGATCCTTCTCGCCGGGTGAGACCCATGGGCGCATGACGCGCTCCTACACGATTGCGCTCGACGGATCCACTCATCGGGGAACTGTGGCCCTCCTTCGTGACCGGGAAATCGTAGTTGAGCGAACACTCGGGGACGAAGACGATGGAATGCCGCGCGCCGGAAGGGGAGACAAGCTGATGCCAGCGGTCGCCGAGTGCATCAGCGAGGCGGGGGTCGGGCGCGACCAAATCGCACGCATTGTATGCGGGGCGGGCCCGGGCAGCTTCACCAGCCTGCGAGTTGCGGGCTCGGTCGGGAAGGGCCTGGCGGTCGGGTACGGCGTCGACCTTTTCGTGGTGCCATCGCTTCTTCTAACCGTGGCAGGCGCTCGGCCGGTGCTGACGGCGGGAGACTATTTGTCGGTACTCGACGCCATGCGCGGCGAACTGTTCGCCGCTCGCGTCACGGTGAGATCCGACAAAACCGCAGCCCAAACGGCGCCAACCCGGATCCTCAGCGTTGAGGAACTACGAGAGGTCAGTGAGCTGGAGCCAGCCATCCGCGTAGTCGGGCCTGGCCAGCGGCTCGATCTGCATCCGCACGCGAGGGGCGTGGCTTCGCTGCTCGAATCCCTGATTGAAGAAGGTCCGGTCGATCTCGCTTCGTGGGAGCCTGACTACGGTCGGCTGGCCGAAGCGCAGGTGAGGTGGGAGGCGGCGCACGGGCGTCCGCTGCCGGGATGACGGCGTTTCTGCGTCCGGCTGCGGAAGGCGACCTGAACCAGGTCGCCGAGATTGAACGATCCTGCTTCGCAGACCCCTGGAGCGAGGAATCATTCCGACGCCTGCTCGGCGGCGCACCCGCTATCTTTCTGGTAGCGCTTTTTCCGCCTGAGCCTGTCGTCGCCGGATACATTGTCGCATTCTCTGTCGGGGAAGACGCCGAAGTGCTCAATGTCGCGGTCAACTCCAGATTCCGAGGAAAGGGGTTGGCGGGCCAGATGCTCGATGCGGCGCTGATCGAGCTGGGCGCGCGAGGTGTCCGTACCGCATTTCTCGAAGTCCGCGAGTCGAACAGCGCGGCGCGAGCACTCTACACGTCGCGGGGATTCGTCGAGATCGGTCGAAGACCGAAGTATTACCGTCGACCGATCGAGGATGGGCTGGTGTTGAGGAGAGCGGTAGAGGCAGCAGAAGATGACACCAGCACAGCGCAGGGCAGTTTTGCTGACCGTTGAAATCGTTGGTTTGCCCGGGCCGTGACCCTACCTATACTATTCTGGGCGG
The DNA here is from genome assembly GCA_030946665.1 of Gemmatimonadota bacterium. The sequence continues at coordinate 367 of JALYYH010000004.1, read as the reverse complement.
GAACCGAACTCTCGCCAGGAGGCACAGTGAGTCGAAGTCTGAATAAAGTGATGCTGATCGGAAACCTGGGCAGTGATCCGGAAGTCCGATCGACTACGGGCGGCAACAGGGTCGCGTCTTTCTCGCTCGCGACGAGCCGGTCGTGGAATTCGCCGAACGGTGAGAAGCAGGAGAAGACCGAGTGGCACCGGTGCGTGGTGTGGAACACCAAGGGCTCGGGTCTCGCCGACGTCGTCGAGAAGTATTGCAAAAAGGGCGACAAGATCTACGTCGAGGGACGCATCGAGTATCGCCAGTGGCAGGACAAGGAGAATCAGACTCGCTACAGCACTGAGATCAACGTGCGCGAGCTGCTGATGCTCGGTGG
>JALYYH010000304.1 GCA_030946665.1 Gemmatimonadota bacterium | reverse complement strand
CACTCGGTAACGATGTGGCTTCCCGCATCGGAGAGTGGGTGCTCGCGATCGGCAATCCGCTCGGTCTCGAGAACACCGTCACCGCCGGAATCATCAGCGCCAAGGGCCGCAGCCTCGCGGACCTGATGAACCCGAACGGCACCAATCAATACGCGATCAGCGATCTGATTCAGACCGACGCGGCGATCAATCCCGGCAACTCGGGCGGTCCGCTCGTCAACTCCCGCGGAGAAGTAATCGGTATCAACAGCGCGATCGCGAGTCCGACCGGCTACAACGCGGGCTATGGCTTCGCTATCCCCGTCACGCTCGCTAAGCGCGTGATGGACGAGATCATTTCGCACGGACGCGTTCGCGTTCCAGCGCTCGGCATCGGAATCGATGATGTGAGCCCTGAAGACGCGGCGGTCGCAGGCGTTAAAGACATTCGCGGAGTGCTGGTCCGCAACTTTCCCAGTGACAACACCCCGGCGAAGAGAGCCGGACTGCAGCCCGGTGACGTCATCATCACGGCGGACGGGCAGCCGGTCGATCGCGTCAGCACGCTCCAGAGAATCGTTCGGAACCATAACCCTGGCGAGTCGATCGATATCGAAGCGATGCGCTATGGTCAGCGAAAGAATTTCCACGTGACGCTGATGGAAGCACAGACAGATCAGCAGGTCGCGACGGCCGATACCCGTACCGAGCCTCTTGGAACGGGCGTCGTGCATCCGGCGCTTGGAATTTCCGTAGCACCGGTGAGCACTGAGATCGCCGCACAGGCGAGAATGCCCATGCCGGTGCGCGGCGTTATGATCTCGGATGTCATTCCCGGCGGTCCGGCCGAGGACAAACTGTTCAAGAACGACGTGATCACGGAGGTTCTGTATCCGGCCCCCGCGCGCGCGATCGGCACTCCCGCCGATCTTCAGCAGGCGCTGGGACGGCTGAAGGATGGAGAGTACGTAAGCCTGAGGGTTTTTTCGCTGGCGGACTCGAAGCACCAGCCGAGGATTGTCAATCTGCGGATCAACAAGTAGAACGAACGGTCGAATCAGTTTGAGAGGAGCCCCCGCGCAGTCAGCGGGGGCTCCTTCTTACGGGTGCCCAGAAATCCTTGCCGAGGATTGCTATCTTTGATCGCAGCGCCGAAGTGGCGGAATTGGTAGACGCGCTGGACTTAGGATCCAGTGGAGCAATCCGTGGGGGTTCGAGTCCCCCCTTTGGCATGATGACGCGGCGCCTGATTCCAACGGAGAGCAATATGAAGCGCAAGAACGAGATTCCCGATTTCTCGACGAAGAAAAAAAAGGATCAGCCGCACATTGTGCCGGATACCGCGCCGGTGAAGCAGCACGTGCCGAATCCGCCGGTGCGCACCGGCAAGCCACCGGCGACTTCACTGAAGTCGGGCCGCAGGGGCTCGTAGCCGTCACTGAGCGGCGGTCACGACCGAAGGTGTATGAAAGAAGCCGGCTCGAGGAGCCGGCTTTTTTCGCACCAGGAACCCGAAGTTCGCGAGTTCTCTAGCCCTCTGCTTCGATATTGATGCCTGTCTCGGCCAGGGCAGTGAGGAGGTGGTCCGTCTCTCCCTCTTCGTTGAGCGTCCGCTGAAGCAGTTCGGCCTGCTCCTCGAATCCTAGCTGACGCGCGTAGGTGCGGACCGTTCCGTAACCGGCCATCTCGTAGTGCTCGACGTGCTGTGCGGCGGAGATGAGCCCGGCGTCGAGCACGTCGGCATCCGGCTTCTCCTTGATCAGATCGCTGCCCTCTTCGATCAGGCCTTCCATGCCCACGCATTTCTTGCCGCGCGGGCTCACGCCCAGTTCCTTGCAGATCAGCTCGAGACGCTTCGCGTGCTCTCCGGTCTGGCGAAGGTGCGTCTTGAACGCCGCCTTCAGCTCAGGGTGCTTGGTAGCCTTGATCATCTTTGGAAGTGCTTTCACGATCTGCTTCTCGGCGCTATAAAGGTCCTTCAACTCTTCGATATACAGGTCTTTGAGGGTATCGAGCTCCATTGTCCGTCTCCGTACGTAGGTTAGCGTTTTTACCCGATTGCGATTGCCTGCTAAAAGGCAATAGCAGTGCCGCGCGGCGCTCTTCTAACCGGCACGAGGGAGGAGGAGACTGAACGTCGACCCTTTGCCGGGTTGACTGCTCACAGTGATGTCTCCTCCCATCTGCCGGGCCATATCCCGGCTGATAGCGAGCCCAAGACCGACCCCTTCAGAAGTCCGGGTAGTTCCCGAGTTCACCTGGACGAACGGATCGAAGATTCGCTCCAGCTGCGTCGCGTCTATCCCGATACCCGTATCCCTCACCTCGATACCGACGTTGTTACCGTTCACCCGCCAGCTCAGCGCTATCCTCCCCTCTTCCGGCGTGAACTTAATCGCATTGGATAGCAGATTGAGTACGATTTGCTGAAACCGGTCGCGATCTGCGCGAATGCTCACGGAGCTATCACCGTGCTCGTATACGTAGGAAAGTCTCCTCGACTCGAGCTGCGGTCCCACCAATTCCTCAGCAACGGAAAGAGCCGCATCTACCGAGAAATTCTCGAGGTTGATTTCGAGCTGGCCGACTTCCAATTTGGCGAACTGAAGAATGTCGTTGATGATTCCGAGCAGGTGCGCCTGGCTCCTGTTGATCCGGTCTAGATCGGCTACCTGGGCTTCGGTTACCGGCCCACGGATCCCGAGCTTGAGGAGCTCGGTATACCCACTGATGGCATTTAGCGGAGTGCGAAGCTCGTGAGACATCGTCGCCAGAAACTCCGACTTGGCTTTGTTCGCTTCTTCGCTCACCTGAAGCAGCCTTGCCTGCTCAGCCTCCAGTTTTCTTCGTTCGGTTAGGTCTCGTACATACGCCGTAAAGAACGCGGGACCCTGGATCGGAACCCTCACGATGGCGAGCTCGACCGGAAACTCCGTACCATCCGAGCGCATCGCGCTGATCTCGATTCTCCGGCCGAGAACGTGTGCTTCACCGGTTGCGAGATAGCGCTGCATTCCCTTCAGGTGAGCTTCCCGGTGTTGCGGAGGGATGATGAGGTCCACCATCTGACGGCCGATGACGTCCTCTTTCCGATACCCGAAGGTCGCTTCGGCTGCCGCGTTGAATTCGGTTATCGTCCCACGGTGGTCGCTCGTGATGATCGAATCGAGGGCAGTGTCCAGAATGGAGCCCTTGCGGATCTCGCTCTCGTGCTCGGCGGCCATCGCTCGAGCGCGCTCGAGAAACTCTCCTAGCTGGTAGCCTACCCCCTGTGCCGCATTCAGAAGCGCCTGATCGGGCGGCAGAACATCCTCCGCAAAGAATTCCAGGACCCCAAAAAACTTCTCGGCGGTTCTGACCGGGATTCCAAACGCCGAGTGCAGACCTTCGTCGCTGGCCGCCACGGAGCGCGGATAGACAGCGGGAGTCGCCAGATCACTTTCCCAGTTCGGCTGCGCCGTCTCCCATACCCGACCTGGGAACCCCTCGCCCTTCGCGAGCAATATCTCCTGCGTCTTCCGGTCGAACTCCACAAAGGAGCGTTGTGGCTGGGTCCATCTATAAAGCGGCCTCAGCAGATCCGAGCTCCTGTCCAGCTCCCAGTACGTCGCGAAACTCCAGCGAAGCGCTCGGCCAACTTCGGCCAGAACCGTTCTGAGGGTTTCTAAAGGGGATTTCGATTCGGCAATGATTTGGCTGACGAGGTGTTGAACGCTGAGACCCCGCTGCGATTCGCGCCTCGCCGTAAGATCCTGCACAACGAGAACGAGATCCGCGGCGCGGGCATCGTCGGACTGTGTTCGCGCAGCCGTAACACTGACCCAGAGTGACTTGCCGCCCTTCAGGCGGTACCGCTCCTCGAGTTGCGTCGAGCCCGAATCGCCATTTCTTAAGCGCGCGAGCTCGCTCGCTTCAGCCTCCAGGTCTTCGGGATGGGTGGTATCGGTCCTGCCAAGCCCGAGGAGCTCTTCGCGAGTATATCCGAGGAGCTCACACAAACGCTCATTCGCATCGAGCCACCGATCCCCGCTGGAAAGAACGCCCATTCCAATGCGCGCTTTATCAACCGAGCTCGGGAGGGATGAGATCGCTTCAACAGGGTCGACGGCCATTGGCGGTACGCAGAGGCAGGATTCCAGCCATGACGCAGAGGATCGGATGAGAGCTCCACTGCCCTATTATATTGGGTGGATGAAAATCGAGTTCACCTCACGGGCGTCCGAAGGAGTCGAACGGCACATCCAGGTGTCAGTTCCGGCGGAAGCGGTGAAGGATGCGGAGGAGAAGGCAGCCCGGCGTTACGCCTCGACGGTCCGTCTGCCCGGCTTCAGGCCGGGCAAAGCCCCGGCAACGGTGGTCCGAAAGAAGTTCGGGGAGGCGATCAGGCAGGAAGCGCTCGAAAACCTGGTGCGCGAGGCCTACCAGGAATTCGTGGAGAAGGAGAGCATCAAGGTAGCGGCGCAGCCGCACGTCCACGACCTCAAGTTCGAGGAAGGAAAGCCGTTGACCTTCGAGCTACACCTCGAGGTTCGTCCGACGATCGAGCTGGCGCGCACCAACGGGTTCAGAATCGAGCGACCCGCCGCGATCGTCACTGAAGACCAGCTCAATCGGCAGCTCGAGCAGATCCGGGACGAGAAGGCCACCTGGACTCCGGTCAACGAGAAGGCGATGCCGGGCGACATGGTCAACGTGGAGATGGCCACCTCCGGCACCGAGAGCGGAGCCGGCGACGGGAAGAGCTATCCGATAGTGATCGGCGCCGGTCAGGCGATCGCCGGAATCGAAGAGCTGATCATGAGCGTCGCGCCCGGTGAGACCCTCGAGCGTCCAGTGAAGTGGCCGGAAGATTTTCCAGATGAAGCCCAGCGCGGCCAGACCAAGACCGTACGCGTCACGCTCAACGAGGTAAAACGCAAGTCGGCGCCACCGCTCGACGATGCTTTCGCCCGAGAGGTGGGTGACTTCGAGTCACTCGATGCGCTCAGGGCCACCGTGCGATCCGACATGGAGCGTCACGCACAGCACGAGATCGAAGCAGGCGTGAGGCAGCAGCTGATCGATCAGATCATTGCCGCAAATGCGTTCGACGTTCCGAAGAGCTGGGTGCAGCAGTTCGTCGAGAACTACGCGGAAGCCTACCAGGTGCCGAAGGACCAGCGCGAACAGTTTGCGGGGGAGTTCCGCTCGATGGCGGAGCGGCAGATCCGGCGCGACCTGGTCATAGAGACGATCGCCGAAAACGAAGGCCTGGCAGCGACGGAGAAGGATCTCGACGATCGTATCGCCGAGCAGGCGGCGAAGCGCGGTGGCAACCCCGGCCAGATCTACGCGCAGCTGGAAAAGAGCGGACGACTGAAGGAAATGGAAAGGGGCATCACCGAGGACAAGGTCTTCAAGTGGTTGCTGGACAGGAATGACGTTTCGACTAATGAATATTTTTTTTTATGATTATGATATGACGTAGATCTACACGCCGTACGTCATCGAACGCTCGAGCCGCGGCGAGCGTACCTACGATGTTTTCTCCCGGCTCCTCATGGACCGGATCATTTTCCTTGGCACGCCAATCAACGATGACGTGGCCAACATTGTGATCGCACAGCTGCTCTTCCTGGAATCGGACAATCCGGAGCGAGACATCCACATCTACATCAACTCGCCCGGTGGAAGCGTCTCAGCGGGTTTGGCGATCTACGACACGATCCAGTTCCTGAAGTCGCCGGTAAACACCAACTGCATGGGTCTGGCCGCAAGCATGGGCGCCTTCCTGCTCGCGTGCGGGCGTCCGG
>JALYYH010000274.1 GCA_030946665.1 Gemmatimonadota bacterium | reverse complement strand
GTGTCGACATCGATGTCGCCACCGACGTCCGTGAGCGACAGAGGATGACAGAGCGGAATGAGCTCAGCGGTCTTCTTCGCCGCCATGATACCGGCGACCCGAGCGGTCGCGATGACATCGCCTTTCGACACGGCATTCCGGGCTATCGCGTCGGCAGCGACCCTGCTCATTGTGATCAAGCCTTCCGCGCGCGCGGTGCGAACGGTGTCTGTCTTTGCGCTCACATCCACCATTCGCGCCTGCCCCGCGGCATCAGTGTGGGTCAGATCCTTCATGTCAGCAACGGTGTGGGGGAACTCATTTCAACGTGGTCGAGAGCTCGCGAATCAGTTTCGCGGTGATGGCCTGGGGGCTGACGTTGGTAGTGGCGTAGGTTTGGGCCTGCAGGACCGCCTCGACCGCCCTGCTCGCGGCAGCGGCGGCCCCGTCATCCTGGCGGTGCACCGCATCGCGGACTCGTTCACCGAGCAGGTCGACGAGAGCGTCGAGAGTGTCGGTAAAAGGGCCGCGAGCGCCAGCTGCACCCTGCGCCAGCGCCGTCGAGTAGTGAGTTGCCCGCCGAGCGCCGGTGGCCGCGTCGATGATTTTGCGCGCGCTCAACGTGGCTTTCGCATCGTTGCCTCCTGTGAGAAGCCTTCCGGGCGCACCAGCGGCCGAACGTACTCGCTCGGCGGTGCTGCTCTTCGATGTTTTGTCGAGAATTGTCTTCACCAGCGGGTCCTCGACGAATGCGCGGACGGCTGCGTCGGGCACGAGGGGGATCCGGACGGAAACGACTCGCGATCGTATGGTCGGCAGCAGCGCGCCCGGCTCACTCGATGTGAGAACGATGGTCGTGTCTGCAGGCGGCTCCTCGAGGAGCTTCAGAAACGCGTTCGCCGCCATGTCAGCCCCTTCCTGAGGGACCATTCGCTCCGCGTCACCGACGATGAAGATTTTTCGACGGCCTATGGCCGGCGACATCACAGCGCGCTGAACGAGGGAGCGCACCGTTGCGACATAGATGCCTTCGCTTCCCGACGGCGACGCGTAGAGCCCGAAGTTTTCCACTCGCTCCGCAATGGCCTCGGCGTAATCGTCGCGTACCTGCTCCTGGTCGGGGTCGGCGTCCTTGAGGCGTGGTCGCGGGAACACCCAGTGTAGATCGGGATGCGTTATCTCCCGAGCGTAGCGGCATGCTTTACACGTGCCGCAAGGGGCGTTGGCTTCCGTGCAGAGGAGTACCTCCGCCAGCCAGAGGGCGAGCCGCTGCTTTCCTGAACCGCGCGCGCCCTGGAAGAGAAGACTCGACGGAAGCGTACCAGCTCTTACGCTCTCCGAGAGTCGGGCTCGCACGAGCCCGTGTCCATAAAGGTCGACGATTGGCACGTCGAAATATGCTCACCGCCGCGCCACCGGTCAGGTATCATGACGAGGTTTCTTTCGTGGCACATTTTCTGACTTGTATAAAGGAGTCGGGTCGCCGCACACTGTAACGGGAGATATCATGTCTGCTCAGCTCAGAGGGCGCAAAGTCGTTTTCCTCGCCACCGATGGCGTGGAGCAGGTCGAGTTAACCGCGCCATGGAATGCGCTGAAGCAGGCTGGTGCGGACGTGTGCCTGGTCTCGGACAAGACGGGCGAGATTCAGGCTATGAATCACGACGAGAAGGGCGACAGATTTCCTGTTGACGGGCCGGTCTCGAACGCGAGCGCGCGGGACTTCGACGCTCTGGTTCTGCCAGGCGGCGTGGCGAGTCCCGACAAGCTGCGAACCAACAAGGACGCCGTGAATTTCGTTCGTGAGTTCATGGAGCTGGACAAGCCGGTCGCCGCGATCTGTCACGGGCCGTGGCTGTTGGTCGAGGCGGACGCTGTTCGTGGCAGAACGATCACTTCCTGGCCCAGCCTGGAGACCGACGTCAAGAATGCTGGCGGAGCGTGGGTGGACAAGCAGGTGCAGCTCGACCAGAAGCTTTTGACGAGCAGAAAGCCCGACGACCTGCCCGCGTTTTGTGCGACACTGGTGGACTTGCTAACCACCGCCATCGATGAGCGGCGATTGGACAAAATGGTCGAGCAGAGCTTTCCCGCGAGCGACCCATTGCCCGGCCCCATCACTCTGGGGTAGTAGGGACCAAGCTATCGTCGGAGTAGTTTGCTTTGCACAGCAAAGTACTTGACAGTTATTGGCTCAGTACCTAACTTTTTCCCATGGCCTCGGTTACGCCTCTTCATCGCGCACCTGCCGCTGAACCACCCGCGCTCCACGCACGGGCAATGGACAACCTTGCCTTCATCCGCGACACGATGGAGGCCGCGGGTTCATTCACGGCTGTCTCCGGCTGGGGCATGGTGGCGGTTGGCCTCATCGCCGGCGTCGCCGCGCTGATCGCATCCGCCCAGCAATCGGTACTGCAGTCGCTCTACGTCTGGATCGCGGCGGCTGTGCTCGCGCCGGCGGTGATGCTGTGGGCGATTGTTCGCAAGGCGCGCAAAGCTCGCATGCCTCTCCTGTCGGGTCCGGGGCGAAAATTCGTTCTCAGCTTTTCTCCGCCAATGCTGGTTGGAGCGCTTCTCACGATCGTGCTCTACCGCGCGGGTCTGGTCGGCGCGATTCCGGGAATGTGGCTCCTCCTTTACGGCACGGCGGTCGTCGCCGGCGGCGCGTTCTCCGTGAAGATCGTCCCTGTGATGGGGATCTGCTTCATGCTGGCTGGCACTCTGGCGGTCTTCGCACCTCCGGCATGGAACGACTGGCTCATGGCGGCCGCATTCGGCGGACTGCACATCGGATTTGGAATCCCAATCGCCCGGAGGCACGGTGGCTAAGCACGGAACAGCGCGCGACGACCGCCCGCCGAACGTGGGTGCTTTGCGGACAGTGCGTGGAAAATCTGACTCGACTTCGCCCTCCTCTCGGGCCGACTCACTCGATCGACTCATTCACGAGCGTCTGCGCCTCGGCATCGTGAGTGCGTTGGCGGTAAACGACTCTCTCAGCTTCAGCGATCTCAAGAAGTTGATGAAGACGACCGACGGGAACCTCAGCGTCCACGCACGGAAGCTGGAGGAAGCCGAATACATCACGTGCACGAAGTCGTTCCAGGGTCGCATGCCGAAGACGCAGTACAGTCTCACTGCGGCCGGGCGTCGGGCGCTCGAACGCTATCTCGATCATATGGAGGCGCTGATTCGCGCCACCCGGGAGCGCTGAGAGTGTCGAACAGCGCGCACGCCGTGAAGCACACCCACGCCCACCCTACACATCGGACCGCTGCCCAGTCAGGAATCCATGTCGCGATGATCATGGATGGAAATGGCCGGTGGGCAAACGCCAGGGGGCGCCCGCGCACAGCGGGGCATATCGCCGGTGCGCGGGTGGTGCGAAAGATTGTTGAGGCCGCGCCAGACTGTGGCATCGGAATGCTCACGCTTTACGCATTCTCCGCTGACAATTGGGCGAGACCTTCGCGCGAGGTCGCTCTTTTGATGCGTCTTTTCCGGCGGTATCTCGTTGCCGAGACCG
>JALYYH010000241.1 GCA_030946665.1 Gemmatimonadota bacterium | reverse complement strand
CTCCCGGCAGGCCGAGGAATAGAAACAGGACGCGCGCGTACAGCGCGTCCTCTCTCACCGCCCCGAGCCGCGCCGCGAGATTGTCCCCGACGATCGCGCTTCCCGCCACGCGCGCCTCGAAGTTGTTCGCGAGCCGCTGCACGTAGACGAAGGCGTCGCGCGGATCAGCCGGCAGCCCGTTGTGGCCCAGTCGCACGTGCAGCTGCGTGCGAACCGTCCCGACCCGCTGCACAGCCTGCTGATCGAACCACTGCTGCCAGACCTCCATCGGGACAACGAGAATGTTGTCAGGCGGAGCCTGTGGCGCCGCTCCGGCCGGAACTCCAACCGCCTGAAAGAGAGCGTCGGCCTGCGGCAGGTCGATCACTCCATCGATGGTCGTCTTGACCAGTGGAAGCCCGAGACGAGCAATCTCTATGGTATCGCCCACAGTGACGTGAAGATTGGCGGCGGTCTGCTGTGCAATCAGAACTCCGTCCGTCCCGCCCAGCATCGGCCTCAGCTCAGCGGGGAAATCCCGCCAGTATGTGGGCGGGATGCCGAGCACTTTCCCCTCTCCCGTCGTCTGGGTGGTCCCCTCGGTGTGCGCGGTGAATCCGCCTACATCCGCGTAGCCAATCGGATCGACCGTCTGCACACGCACCGATTCCCTGAGTTTCTGCTCGACGACGTCCGCATCGGCGCCAGGCGAGATCGCGATCTGCCAGTCCACTGGGACATCGCCCAATGCTCGGCGCGTCATGGTGGCGGCGCTCGCGTTGATGAAGATGCCGAGTATCGCCAGCAGCGCGATCGTGAGGCTGACGCCCAGTACCGCGGGCAACATGCGCCCGTAACGCCGGCGCACCAGACCCGAGAGCCACGTGATGACCGCGCTCATCGGAGCACTCCGTGATCCATGGTCCACTGCGTCTTCATGCGCGCGGCGACGACCGGATCGTGCGTGGCGATGACGAGCGCAGCATCGGTGCCCCTGAGACGGCGAAGGAGAAGATCCAGAAGGTGCTTCGCTGTCTGGTGGTCGAGCTGGCCGGTTGGTTCGTCGGCGAGAATCAGCGCCGGTCGCGTGATGAGACTGCGAGCTACTGCCGCGCGCTGGGCCTGTCCTCCCGAGATTTCTTCCGGCAGCTTGTCGGCGAGCTCGCTGAGCTCGAGAGCGCCGAGTATCTCGGATGCATCATTGCGTGCCTCATCGGCGTTCGATCCGCCCAGCAGGCGTGGTACTTCGATGTTCTCCAGCACGGTGAGCGGCGCGAGGAGACTCTCGCTCTGGAATACGAACGAGACCTTCGCCGGCCGCAGTGTTTCGCGGGCGCCGAGGGCCGGCCAGCGAACCTTGCCTCTGGTGGGCTCGTCGAGCGCGGCGAGAATGTGGAGAAGCGTCGACTTGCCGCTTCCCGACGGACCGACGAGAGCGATCCGGTCACCGCGCGCTATCGAGCATGTCGCGTGCTTCACGGCTACCACTCTGCTGTCGTTAGACCCGAAGACGCGCTCGACGTCGATAGTTTCGGCGACTATGTCGTTCACTGAAGCGGGGCCGGTCACTTGACGATCCTTCCGTCCTCGAGCCTTACGATTCGGTCCGCGCGGCTGGCGATCGCTTCGCTGTGGGTAACGATGACAATTGCTCCGCCGTATTTCCGATGCACCTCGAACATGCCGAGGATCCGCTGTTCCGTCTCGGCGTCGACTTCACCGGTCGGTTCGTCGGCGATGAGAATGGGAGGACGCGGAGCAAGCGCCACCGCGAGCCCAGCGCGCGAGGCTTCGCCACCCGAGAGTTGGGTCGGATAGGCGTGACTGCGCTTGGTGATTCCCACCAGCTCGAGCACTTCGCCAATGCGAGCGTCATCGATCTGGCGAGCGAGGTCCATCTTGAGTCTGATGTTCTGCCGCACGGTCAGGTGATCGAACAGGTTTCCGCTCTGAAGCAGGATTCCGATCGACCGCGCGCGCAGACTCGTTCGGGTTTTCTCGTCACGACGGCTGAGACGCTCGCCCTTGATGTAGACGAATCCGCCGTCCGGCTCGTCGAGTCCGGCGAGACACGCCATGAGGGTCGACTTGCCGCTGCCGGACGGACCGACGACCGCGACGATTTCACCCGGATACACAGCCATGCTGACGCCGCGAAGCGCCTGCGTCTCGTCGTCTCCAACATGGTAGAACCTGTACAGCTCACGCGCTTCGAGCGCGGGTGGCGAGGCGGCGGTGTGCTCCGCGCCCGCCGTTGGAGGCGTTACAGCCACCGGAAGCTCTTCGCCATCCTGTTCCACTGGTCGATGTTGTCTGCGCCCATGGGGGCCCACATCGTGAGCATTGCTTCTCTTCCGTTCTTATAGAAGAGGTACGTCTCGTTATCCAGGCGGATGCGCTTGTTGGTGACCCGGTTTGGGTCGGAGTTCGACGTGTACTTGATGAGGACGCCTTTGCCCGCCGGCAGGGTGACGTCGGACACTCCGGTGATCGTGACGGCGTGACCCTGAGACTGCAGCTGCTTCAGTTCATTCGCTCGCGCGCTGCCAGCAGTTGGCGCCGAGGCGGCAGAGGCGACGTGAACTTTCACACCGTCGAACTTGTTGACGAAGGTGACGTCGGGGCCCTTATCGGCGCGCGACCAGCCCTCCGGCACTTCCAGTTCATAGCGGCCGGCGGTGTTCGGGTATTTGACGAAGGCCTGCGAGTCGGGGATATCCCCAGGAGGGTTTACCTCAGGCGCGACCGCGGTCTCAGTGGAGCTCAGCGCCGTGTCGCTGGTCGATGACGCAGCGGTGGTGACGGTCGTGGTATCGGACTTGGCGGTTGTCCCTGAATCCTTCGCGGTACACGCAACGCCGAGTGTGACTATGAGTACTGGAATAAGCGATCGCATATGGGCCTTTGGGTATTTGAGGCCCAAACTAAGCATTTTTAGTGCGACTAGGGCGAATCGGGGCGAGAAAAACTCACGTCTACCTTACGCGAGGATCACAAATGCTTGTCTACGGTCTAAAGGCGCGTCGCTATCATTTCGAGGACTGAAGGCGTAACCATTCGCACCTGAGAGTTTGATTCCGCGCGGCGAAACATTTGCCGCATGTCGCTAGCGCGGTTCGCGGTGAAATAACCGAGTTCCGTAAGACGTCCAACTCCGACATCCACGAAGGTACTCGGCCACTGCCACACGAATTCACCGGGACCGACGACGTCAACGATTGGACGGAGTTGCCTGATTGCAAAACCTTCCTGCGGAAGCCAGGACATCAATTCGATCGCGATGTCCGGCTCGCCACCGCTCTTGCGCCAGCTGGACATCACCAGCTGCACGAATTCCTCGAAAGTCGGCTCGCGCGGAGAGAGGCGCCAGGACGCGTAGTTGAAGTATTCGTGGATGACGAGACTCGCACCCGGCTTGAGAGCGCGGTGAATCTCCCTCAGCAGTTCGCGGGGGCGAGCGAGAAACGCGAAGACCCAGCGACACCACGCGCCATCAGCGTCAAGATCGGCCGGCAAGCCCTGATCGAGGTCGAGCTCGATTGTCGCGACATTGCTCACGGACTGTTCACCGAGCCTGGTCCGAAGGATCTCGAGAAATCTTGGAGACCGATCGATCGCAGTCACATGCCCGCTGGGGCCGACAATCGCGGCGAGGTCCAGCGAAGCGTAGCCGGGCCCGCATCCAACATCGAGAAGATGCTGGCCTACCGTGAATCCCCCACTCCGCCAGGAGTCATACGCGCGTGGGCGCCACACCAGGTGCTGCAATCCTAAACGCTCCACCTCCGCATCCCGTGTCCCGAGGACGTAGTCGCCGTGGGCCAGAGATTTCGCTTGATCCATTTCGCCGACCGGAGAATGCTGAACAGTTCAGAATGAGGTGAAGTATATCCGAACCAGTTCTGAGCAACAATCCGAATCTTGCGGTCAAATTCGCTTCGCGCGGAGTAATGGTATTTTTCTGACGACTCCATCGTCGAGATTTGCGTGGCAGCCCCTGACTCGCTGACTACCAGATTCGCCCCCTGCGATCTGCCTCCCGAGCAGTTCAGAGCGATCGGACATTCGCTCATCGATTCCATCGCCGATTTTCTGGGCGATCTTCCACAAGCGCCGACCGCTACCGGCCTGAGGCCCGATGCCCTTCGCGCCGCACTCGGCCAACGTCCGATGCCGGAGGAGGGCGCCGACATAGGGCCAATAATCGAAGAGTTCTCAAAAAAATTCTTCAAGCACTCGACCCACAACGGGAGCCCGCGGTTCTTCGGGTACATCACGTCGTCGGCCGCACCGGTGGGCGCCCTGGCGGACATGCTGGCCGCCGCAGTCAATCCGAACTGTGGTGCATGGGCCCTGTCGCCGATTGCCACCGAGATCGAGAACGAGACGATTCGTTGGTTGTCGAGGTTCATGGGACTGCCCGGCGCGTGGGAGGGAGTGCTCGTAAGCGGCGGCAATATGGCGAACATCGTCGGGTTCGCCGCGGCGCGGACTGCGAAAGCAGGTTGGGACATCCGCGCCAATGGTTTCGCTGCGAAGGATGCGAGGCCTCTCGTTCTCTACACATCGAAGGAGACTCACACCTGGGTCAACAAGGCTAGTGACCTCGGCGGTTTGGGCACGAACGCGGTGCGTTGGATTCCCACCGACCACGAGCTACGGATGCGCGTGGATCTTCTGGAAGAGGCTATCGCCGCAGACGTGGCTGCGGGTCTCGCGCCATTCATGGTTATCGGAACGGCAGGGACTGTTGGCACCGGAGCGATCGATCCACTGCCGGAGATTGCCCGGATCTGCAAGAAATACAATTTGTGGTTTCACGTGGATGGCGCGTACGGCGCGCCAGCCGTTGCTCTACCGGACGCCACCGAAGACCTGAAGGGACTCCGGCTCGCCGATTCCATCGCCATCGACCCGCACAAGTGGCTTTACAGTCCAATCGAGGCCGGCTGCATTCTCACGCGACACCTGGCCGCCCTGCGCGACGCGTACAGCTTCAAGCCCCACTACTACCAGTTCGACGACAACGAGGGCCAGGAGGTGAAGAACTACTTCGAGTACGGGCCGCAGAACTCGAGGGGATTTCGAGCGCTCAAGATCTGGCTCGCCTTCCAGCAGATCGGAGCGAGTGGTTATCGCAGAATGATCGCCGACGAGATCGCGCTCGCGCATCGGTTGCACGAGATGATCGGCGGCCACGATTCACTGGAGAGAGGAACCGTATCGCTCAGCATCGCGACGTTCAGGTATGTGCCCCACGACCTCCACGGAGTGGCAGACAATGGCAGTGTCACCACCTATCTCAACGAGCTCAACGAACGGATCGTGACCGCCATCAGGCTGAGCGGAGAGGCGTTCGTCTCCAACGCGTACCTGGAGGGTCGGTTCATGCTCAGGGCGTGCATCGTAAATTTCCGGACGACGCTCAATGACGTTGCGGTGCTTCCGGATCTGGTGGTGCGAATTGGCCGCGAGCTGGATGCGAAGCTACGGCCGTCGCAGCTCGCGGTTGCACAGACTTCCAGATGAGCAGGTTGGATTAGCGACGGACGTTACGCCATTAGCTCGTCCACCCGCGGCTTTAGTTCGGTGGGAGCTGGAACTTGACGCACGGAATCGGAACGCACAGAGCCGTGGGCGGGCTTCGTCGTTCGTGCCCGAACTTTGGCGGCGTGCGCTCCAGCGCACCCTCCGAGCGCCAGCATCGTAACGCAGCACACCACGCAAAAAGGCCTGGAATTCCTTAGATCCGTCATGTGAGCTCCGCGAGAGGGAATAGCCACAGCGGCCCTTCACGGCATCGACAGCGAGGAGTCGACGCAAAAAGGACTTGAGTGCGCCATGGATAACGACCATGCGTCAGAACATCGTCATGCGAACCAGGCGCCGACCATGATCAAAAGTAAAACGAGGGCATCTTTCGATGCCCCCGTCTTACTTTCAGGTCCTATGCTGCTGACGATTACTCGTGATGACCTCTGTGATCGTCAACTCCTGACTCAGTGTCGTCCTCGAAGGCATGGAACGAACGGCGGATGTTGTCTTCGATCATCTGGAGAGCGGCACTTCCCGTCGTCGCGGAGCTCGGATCAATCACGTTCCCGGAGTTATCAAGGAACCATTTCGCAACGTCGATGCTGACCGTCGCATTGGTCGTCGTGGCGTCGATCACGAGCGGTGGATTGAACGACATCTCCAGTCCGGCTCTGACGGCTGAAGTAAAGACAAAGGCTCCGGGAGTCGCGCAGCTCGTGCAGGTGCCTTCCACCCGCACGCTCTTGCCAACAAGGTTCGTGTTGGCGGCGTTGAATGCGGTCGCGTTGTCGCGCGCCGGCTCCAGCTTCGCCTCGAGCTTCGTATAACTGCCGGCGGCGAGCGGAACGTTGAGGGCAGCCTTTAGCGTTCCGTCGACCGGGATGTCAACCAGCACCGGATCACGTGAAACATCTTCACACTCGACACCCACCTTTGCGTGATCGTCGCCGGCGGCTTCGATCTCATTGACGCAGTTGGTGGCTTCGCCATCGTTGAGCTCGATCTTGTCCAGCACCAGCTGGACCTTCGTGATTGTGAAGGTCCCCGCAGTCCCTACCGCGAGATTCGAACGCGTCCTAAAGCTTGGCCCCGCCATCAGGTTGCTAACCGCCGAACGGATCGCCGCGCCAGGAAGGGTCGACACTTTACTCGTAAAGGACAGCTTGACCGGATGCAGATTCGCTCCGGTCATGTCGCCCGAACACGCTGCAACCGCACAGACTAGAACAACGCCCGCGAGGGGCTTCAGATTACGTAACAGGCTTACAGTCATTTTTCCTCCGTTGTTGTGGCCGTCATTGACACACTGTGTCAAATTGGACGGTTACGAAACACGTCGCCCACGCATGATAGACGAGTGCCGTAAATCGACGGAACGCGGCCCGGTGGGAAGGGCGCTATTTGCGGGGTGAACGTATTCCGCCGGCGCACGACGGCCGCAGACCTTGGTCTCTATCAAGCCGACTTGGAGACAGGCACGCGACAGCTACTGTCAGGTGATTCCATGTTTGCGCGGCCCGAAGGCGCGAATGGTGCAGCAAAGTCCGCCTGCCCAATTGGATTGCCTGATGAGACCCGGACGACTCCCCGAAATCGCGGCTTTTTCGCTCGCGCTGGCTGCCTGCGGCATGGACAGTCGCTCGGCCCCGGCCGACACCCTCGCCGTAGTCAACGACAGCGCGAATCAGGTCCAACAAACCAGCTCAGGTCCTCGCACCATGCCATTCGCTCTCTCTTCACCCGCCTTCGCCCCGAATAGTCCGATTCCATCCATGTACACCTGCGAAGGCGAGGACATCTCTCCCCCGCTGGAGTGGTCCGGCACGCCCGACGGAACGCGGAGCTTCGCTCTCATCGTCGACGATCCGGACGCACCGGATCCCGCCAAGCCGCAGCGCGTATACGTGCACTGGGTCGTCTTCAACATTCCCGCTAGCGCGACGAAGGTGCCGAAGAACGCCCCGAAGAACGGTCTTCCCGCCGGAGCGATGCAGGGCACCAATGATTTTGGGAAGCAGACCTATGGTGGGCCGTGCCCGCCAATCGGCCGGCATCGCTACTTCTTCAAGCTTTACGCGCTCGACGCCCATCTCAAGGGACTCACAAATCCAACCAAGGCGCAGCTCGAAAACGCCATGCGCGGTCACACGCTCGACAATACTCAGTTGGTAGGGACCTACAAGAAGCAGAACAAGTAGCGTACGGTGGGCGACAGGGCCCGGATTGCGGGCCTTGTTACCCAACCAGCCTGGCGACAGATTCGGCGACCTCCTCTTTCCCTTCCGAGACATGGCGATCCAACTGAAGACGTCAGGCGTGCACCACGTCGCGCTCAAGGATCCGGATCGGATCGCCTGGGAATTCTATATGGCGTGATCACCTCGATCGCGCTGTCACTAACCGGATCCAGCATGAGATTCCGACTGCGCTCGATCAGCCGCGGGACTTCTCTCTCGGCTTCGATCCTCATTCTCAACGCGGGCGCGCTCACCGCGCAGCGAGAGGCTCGCCAGGATTTTGCGGAGCGCTTTGCCGCGCTCGCCGCCGCGAAAACGCTGAGTGACAGTACGAGGCTCCATCGCCTGTTCGATCTCGACTGGGAGCGGACCAATGTTGCCTACCCCGAGAACGCGACGTACAACGGCTACCCGGGACAGAACGATCGCTGGAACGATCTCTCGATTGCCGCCATCAATCGGCGCCGAGCCGAATTGAATAGTGAGGCGGGGGTAGTCCGCGCGATAAACAGGGCTCGATTGAATCCGGCCGATCAATTGAGCTACGACATCTTCAAGAGGAGCACCGAGGAAGCCATCGAGGGAAACCGATTCCCGGGCGATCTCCTCCAGATCTCCCAAATGGGCGGACCACAATCCTCTGCCTCGACGATTGGCTCAATGCCCGCGGCGACTGTCAAGGACTACACAGACATGGTGGCTCGACTCCGCACCTTGCCGACCGTGATCGACCAAACGATCGCCTTGCTCGATAGCGGACTAAAACGCGGCGTGACACCACCACGCGTCACGCTGCGCGATGTGCCGACGCAGGTAGCGAATCTGATTCCCGAGGATCCGCTGAAGAGCGCGCTGCTCGCGCCTTTCAATGGCTTCCCTGTCGGAATCGCCGAGAGCGACAGGACGCGCCTTCGCGCCGATGCCGTGCGCGCCTACAACGAGCGGGACCGTCCGGCATTCCAACGGCTGGTGACCTATCTCACCAACTCCTATCTCCCGCGCTCGCGGGAGAGCATCGGAATGAACGCGCTGCCCGATGGCGCGTCGTGGTACGCGTACAACGTCAGGGTTCAAACGACCACCACGCGCACTCCGCAGGAGATCCACGATCTGGGCCTGTCGGAGGTGAAGCGAATTCGCGGGCAGATGGACAGCCTGATCCGATCGACTGGGTTCAAGGGTGATTTCGCCGCTTTCACGAACATGCTCCGCACCAATCCGAATTTCTTCTACACGGATTCTGCGGCTCTCGTCAGAGGATATCGCGACATCACCAAGCGAATCGACCCCGAGCTGCCGAAACTCTTTGGGCGGCTCCCGCGCCTTACTTACGGAGTGGCGACCATTCCATCCTACTCGGCCCCATCGCAGACGACAGCCTACTATTGGCCGGGCACTCCGGAGGCCCATCGCGCTGGCGAGTTC
This sequence comes from Gemmatimonadota bacterium, assembly GCA_030946665.1. Next base: position 1,831 of record JALYYH010000241.1, on the reverse strand, counting down.
TTCGTCAACACCTACAAGCTCGACACCCGACCGACGTGGGAGATGGAAGTCCTCACCGCGCACGAAGCGGTGCCGGGTCATCATCTCCAGATAGCAATCGCGCAGGAGCTCGAGGGAATTCCCGAGTTCCGACGGTACGGCGGTTACACGGCGTTTGTCGAGGGGTGGGCTCTCTACTCGGAAAGCCTCGGCCCCGAGCTGGGGCTGTACACGGATCCGTATTCCAAGTTCGGACAGCTCACCTACGAGATGTGGCGGGCGATCCGGCTGGTGATCGACACCGGGATCCACTCATTTGGCTGGTCTCGCCAGCAGGCGATCGACTACTTCAAGGCAAACAGCGCGAAGACGGAGAACGACATCACCGTTGAAGTCGATCGCTACATCGTGTGGCCCGGTCAGGCGCTCGCGTATAAGAGCGGAGAGCTGGAGATCAAGGCACTTCGCAAATACGCGGAGCACGAGCTAGGATCGCGGTTCGACATTCGAGCTTTTCACGATCAGGTTCTGAGTCAGGGCGCTCTTCCACTCGATGTGCTCGACACCCGGATCCGCGCCTGGGTGGCTGCACAGAAGTGAACACGCATGCGTCGGATTTGAACACGGATGCTTCGGATCGCTCTGTGTCGCACTGCGGGCGATCCCGCCACATGGAACAGATCGGAAGCATCCGCTCCCATCCGAAGCATTCGCGTTCCATTCGTGTTCTAGCCGATCCGCTCTCCGGTCATCGCGTCAAAGAAGTGCGCCTTCTCGAGATCGAATGCAAGGACAATTTTGGACCCTATTGGCGGCAGCGATTGCGGTGAAACACGCGCAGTGACGTCGTGCTTGCCCGCGCTGGCGTAGATGAACGTCTCGTTGCCGAGTGACTCGACGAGATCGAGTCGCGCCGATGCTGTAGCCGGAGCTGCACGCGGGCTCGCCACCACCGTCACATCTTCCGGCCTGATCCCCATCGTGATCGCCTTCCCTCTCGCCCCGGACAATCGCGCCGCGACACGCTGAGGAAGATTGATCTCCCATTCACCCCCTTCCGCTACGAACCTCGACGGACCACCACCCTCGACGGTTCCGTTCGCGAAATTCATCGCCGGATTGCCGATGAACCCGGCGACGAACTTGTTCTTCGGCTTCTCGTACAGATTGAGCGGCGTGTCGATCTGCATCACGTGACCCTTGTTCATCACCACGATCCTGTCGCCAAGGGTCATCGCCTCCACCTGATCGTGCGTGACGTAGATCATCGTCACCTTGAGCTCCTGGTGGAGCCGAGCGATCTCGCGCCGCATGGAGACGCGCATCTGCGCATCGAGATTGGATAGAGGCTCGTCGAACAGGAATACCTGTGGCTGCCTCACAATCGCGCGGCCGAGCGCGACACGCTGGCGCTGGCCACCGGATAACTGGCGTGGCTTGCGATCGAGATAATCCTGCAGACCGAGTGTAGCAGCGGCAGTCTGCACACGCTTCTCGATTTCCGCGGTCGACATGTTTCTCAGCTTGAGCGCGAAGCCAAGGTTTTCCCTGACGGTCATATGCGGATAAAGCGCGTAGTTCTGGAACACCATGGCGATGTCGCGCGCCTTGGGAGGGACATCGTTCACCAGGCGGTCTCCGATCTTCACGGTGCCGGCGCTGATCGACTCGAGCCCCGCGATCATCCGCAGCGTCGTACTCTTGCCGCACCCCGACGGCCCCACCAGCACGACGAATTCTCCGTCTTTCACATCCACGTCGACGCGATCGACGGCTACCTGCTCGGTGCCTTCATGGTAAATTTTACGGACACCACTGAGTGTTACGCTCGCCATTGTTTCACCCCAGTCAT
>JALYYH010000235.1 GCA_030946665.1 Gemmatimonadota bacterium | reverse complement strand
GCCATCGAAACCGCCACCGACATCCCTCGAGCCTTGAAGCTCTGGGTGGGATTGAGTGATTCGTCCTTGACGTAAAGCTCGGTCATGCCGAGCGATTCGCCGAGCGACCTGACGTGAAGGAGTGGGGTCCAGCCTTCGCCAAGCGTTACTATGTTGTCTTCGCGGCGAACTGGAAGCATCTCGCGGTAGCGCCAGATGTCCGAGCTGCGCGCAAAGAGGGACTGGCGGGTCAGGAATTTTGCGATGCGCTTGAGGTCGTACCGCACCAGCAGCGGCTTGCCGCACTCCGTGCACACGTTGTGAAGGCGTCTCGCCTCATACTCACGATGGCAGAACGAGCACTCGAGATTCTTGACGTGCATTCAGTGTCGCTTCGGGACGGAAGTAGTGGGCGTGCCGATGCACTGCGCGATAGCTTTACGAAAAGTTATACGTCCAAACCCTTTGCCGTAGGTATGTCCTTCTCCGTCGATCACCTGCTCGCCGCCTTGCGTGTCGCGGGAGCGCTGCTGGCAGCGACCCTGGTACCCGTCCTGATCGATCGCCGGCTGCGTCGGTCCACCCGTACCCCACAATAGATGTACATCGGTCACATCGGTGCGGCGCTCGCCGCGAAACGCGTGCGCACGAGCATCGGACTCCTCGTTCTCCTGATTGCGACCTTCAGTCCCGACTGGGTCGATAGCGGATTGTGCCTGACGGGCAAGTACAACCCGGACGGCATGCTCTCCCACTCGATTCCGGCAATTGCCCTGTTCGCCCTGATCGGCTTTGCGGCGTATGCGATAGCGACGCGTGATCGGAAGGCTGCGATCGTCGTCGCCGCTGTGATAGTATCGCACATGTTGCTCGACTGGATCACGGGTTACAAGCCCACCTGGCCGGCGGGACCTATGATCGGACTTCAACTGTACGATTATCCCGTCGCGGACTTCATCGCCGAGGGAATGGTGATCGCGATCGGTGCGGTGCTCTACGCGAGGACGCTTCCGCCGCGCCGGCGCCCATGGATCGAGATTTCGGCAATGCTCGGCGTTCTGCTGGCGCTCCAGCTAGCGGTAGATCTGGCGCACATGATGCTGAGATCCGTGCCCAAGTGCTGATGATGACAGTCATACCGTATCCACACATACCGCCGGTTATCATATCGATCGGACCGCTCGCGCTCCGCTGGTACGGAGTGATGTACGTGATCGGGTACTTCGTGGGCTATCGATTGGCGCTGGGCCGGATTCGACGGGGCGCGAGCGCGCTGACCGAAAAGAATCTCGACGACCTCCTTGCCTACCTGGTGGTGGGCATGCTGATCGGGGCGCGCCTGATCTACGTGCTGGTCTATGACTTTGCTGGCTACCGATCGCACCCAATGCTGGTGCTGGCGGTCTGGAAAGGCGGTTTGTCATTTCATGGCGCGATTCTGGGAATGGCTGTGGCCGTAGCACTCTTCGCGCATCGGCATCGTCTTCCCTTTCTGGCGGTTGCCGACACGATAGCGGTCGCCGGCACAATCGGGCTTTTCTTCGGGCGGATGGGAAACTTCATCAACGGAGAGCTGTACGGGCGGCCCAGCAATGTGCCGTGGGCGATGATCTTTCCAGACGACCGGTTGCACGTCCCGCGGCATCCTTCACAGCTTTACGAAGCGTTCGCGGAAGGGATTCTTCTCGCGCTCGTGCTGTGGCTCCTCGATCGGCTGGCGCATCGCAAGGGTTGGTATTGGAACGGACTGCTCACTTCTGCCTTTCTCATTGGCTACGCGTTACTGCGCTTTCTGCTGGAGTTCACTCGACAGCCCGATGCACAGTTGGGATTGGTCGTCGCCAGCTTCAGCATGGGCCAGCTGCTTTCGACCATAATGCTGCTGGCGGGCGTCGCTTTGCTTATCGTCTCGCGCCGCCGTACACCCGTAGTCAGAGACGGAACGAGTTGAGCACCTCGTCTTCTTACCCGATATAGCGATGACGCAGTCGGCCGGTTCCCTTCCCTCCCGCCCGGATACTCTGGCGCTGATGCAAGAGTACACCGCGAGCGAATCGCTGAGAAAGCACATGCTGGCTGTCGAGGGCGCGATGCGCGCGTACGCCGCGAAATTCGGCGAAGACGAAGAGCGCTGGGGAACGACGGGACTCATCCATGATTTCGACTACGAGCGGTTTCCCAACAGTGCGCACTCGCCGACGGAGGAGCACCCGGCTGAGGGGGTGCGGATACTGAAGGCCAAGGGGTATCCGGAGGACATTCTCACTGCGATCCTGGGGCACGCGCAGTACTGCAATACCCCGCGGGAGTCCCGTATGGCGAAGACTCTCTTCGCGGTGGACGAGCTATCGGGACTCATTACCGCGACGGCGCTGGTGCGGCCCAGCAAGAGCGTGCACGAAGTGGATGCGCGGTCGGTGCGGAAGAAGATGAAGGACAAGGCATTCGCACGCGGGGTGAGTCGCGAGGATGTGATCAACGGCGCGCAGGAGCTCGGGGTGGATCTCGACGAGCACATCACCTTCGTAATCGGCGCCATGCAGGCGCGCTCGGCCGA
>JALYYH010000224.1 GCA_030946665.1 Gemmatimonadota bacterium | reverse complement strand
ACGATTGGTCGGCGCGAGACATCCAGTCGTGGGAATACCAGCCACTCGGACCGTTCCTGTCCAAGAATTTTGGAACGAGCATCTCGCCCTGGGTGGTGACCTGGGAAGCGCTCGAGCCGTACCGCGTGCCCGCCTTCTTCAGGCCGCCGAGCGACCCGCAACCGCTCCCGTATCTATCATCGGACAAGGACAAGGATCAGGGTGGAATCGATCTCACCATCGAGGTGTACCTTCGCTCAATGCTAATGCGCGAGGGTCATCTCCGGCCGTTCCGGTTGAGCGCGGCATCGCTTGCCGACATGTACTGGACGCCCGCCCAAATGCTCACCCATCACACCAGCAACGGTTGCAACGTTCAGCCCGGCGATCTCTTCGCGAGCGGCACGGTGTCCGGACCCGATTCCGGCTCGCAGGGATGCCTGCTGGAGCTAACGCGCCGTGGAGCTGACTCGATCGTTCTTCCCACAGGAGAGGAGAGAAAGTTTCTGCACGACGGCGACGAGATCAACATGCGCGCGTATCTCCACCGCGAAGGCGCCGCCCGAATCGGGCTCGGGGAGTGTTCTGGCCTCATAGTCGCATCTCCGGGGCGATAACACTCAATCACAATAGATGTCCGCATCAAAGAATGGGCGGAAGCCCTTGTACGTCGTTCGCATCTCTCGCATTCACGGCCGTGGAGTTTTCGCCGCTCGGTACATCCGGAAGGGGACACGCATCATCGAGTACACCGGCGAGCATATCGACAACGATGAAGCCGACCGTCGCTACGACGACACCAGGATGAAGCGGCATCACACCTTCCTCTTTACTCTGGACAACAAGACGGTCATCGATGGCGCGGCGGCAGCGGGTGGTGGAGACGCGCGTCTGATCAATCACTCGTGCGATCCGAATTGTGAGGCGGTGATCACGGGGAAGAAAATCTTCATCCACGCGCTCCGCGGCATCGAGCCGGGCACCGAGCTGGTCTATGACTATCAGTACGAGCGTACCGGCGAGAACGACGCTGAGCTGGAAAAGTTCTACGTTTGCGAGTGCGGGGCGCCGAATTGTCGGGGGAGCATCATGAAAGCCGAAAAGAAGGGACGCCCGCGCAGGCAGCGGCCCCCCTCCAGCTCCCGGGCGAAGGGTCGATCGGCCTCACGGTAGCCAGCGACCACTGGACTTCACGCGCGCATGGCATTTATTCCACCCAGAACCCTGATCGGAGCACTTTGCATGCGTCTTGGTCACCGCGCGCTGGTATTCGCTTTTGCGCTCGCGACCTCGGCGGCGGCACAGACATCGGCCGTCCCAATCCAAACCCAGCCTCTCGATCCCGTCAATCTCGACCGGTCGGTCTCGGCCTGCACCGATTTCTACCGCTTTGCAAATGGCGGCTGGATCAAAAGCCATCCGGTTCCCGCGGCGTTCTCACAATGGGGGAGCTTCAACGAGCTGCAGGATAACAATCAAAACAACCTGTTGACCATTCTTCGGAGAGCGGCGGCGAACGGCAACACCCAGGCGAACGGGGATCTGCGAAAGCTCTCTGTCTTTTACTCGTCGTGTATGGACTCGACGGCAGCCGAGCGAGCCGGGGGACAGCCCATCGCGTCTGAGTTATCGAGAATCGCCGGGATCGGAAGCCGCGCCCAGGTCGAAGCGGAAGTGGCCACACTCCATTCGATGGGCCTTCCAGCTTTGTTCACTTTCGTCGCCCAGCAGGACGTGAAGAACAGCACCTCGGTAATCGCGGGCATTTGGCAGGGGGGACTGTCACTTCCGGACCGCGATTACTACCTGAACGCGGACAAGCGGTACGTGGACATACGCGCCAACTATTTGGGACACGTCGCTCGAATGTTCGAGCTCGCGGGGGAGAGTCCGACGCAAGCGGCAGCAGACGCGCAGAGGGTTCTCGCGGTCGAGACCGCGCTTGCCAAGCCAGCCAAAACACGCGTAGAGCTCCGCGATCCCGACGCCAATTACCACAGGATGACGTCGGCCGAGCTGGCGCAGCTGGCACCCGGCTTTAACTGGCCGCCGTTCTTCTCGGGCGAAGGGCGATCCGACATCTCGACGATCAACGTCCAGAACCCTGTATTCCTCAAGGCGGCAGACAGCCTGCTCGCATCAGCTCCGCTCGATGACTGGAAGGCGTACCTGCAGTGGCATGTGATCAATGCAGCGGCTCCGGCACTGAGCTCCGCGTTCGTGAACGAAGATTTCCGGTTCGGAAGCATAATGACTGGAGTGAAGGCGATGCAGCCGCGCGACAAACGTTGCGCGCGCGCAGCAGACGCCGGCTTGAGGGACGCGCTTGGCCAGGCGTATGTCGCGCAGTACTTTGCGCCAGCCGCCAAGCAGCGGGCGCTGGAGATGGTTCGGAATCTCGAGTCCGTATTCCACGACCGCATCCAGACGCTTGCCTGGATGAGCGATACCACGAAGACGCAGGCGCAAACCAAGCTCGCGGCGTTCACCAACAAGATCGGGTATCCGGACAAGTGGCGCGACTACTCGACACTCGACATCCAGCCCGGCCCGTTCATCAACAACTTGACGGCCGTTCGTCAGTACGAGCATCGCCGGAGCATGGCAAGGATCGGCCAGCCAGTCGATCGCACCGACTGGAACATGACTACACCGACCGTCAACGCGTCGTACAACTCGACGATGAACGAGATCGTTTTTCCGGCTGGCATCCTGCAGCCACCCTTCTTTGACCCCAACGCTGACGACGCAGTGAACTACGGCGGCATGGGAGCCGTGATTGGGCACGAGATGACACACGGCTTCGACGATCGCGGCGCGCAATTTGACGCGCAGGGCAACCTTCGCAACTGGTGGAGCGCATCCGACCTGGAGAAATTCAGGCGCGGAACGGGACTGGTCGCGTCGCAGTTCGACTCCTACACAGTGCTCGACAGCGTGCACGTGAACGGCAAGCTGACACTCGGCGAGAATCTGGCCGATCTTGGTGGTTTGTCGCTTTCCTACGCGGCGCTGGAGAAGGCACTCGCGCAGAAGGGGCGCCCTGGAAACATCGATGGGTTTACGCCTGAGCAGCGGTTCTTCCTGGCATATGCGCAGATCTGGCGAGCAAACACAACGCCGGAGGCGGTGCGCCTCCGCATTAATACCGATCCACACTCGCCTGGTCAGTGGAGAACCAACGGGCCGCTCTCCAACATGCCACAGTTCGCGGCGGCCTTCGGTTGCAAGCCGGGAGATCCGATGGTGCGCCCCGAATCGCTTCGACCGGTGATCTGGTAGAACGGGATTGGACTGTTACACCGAGGCGCCGGCTCAGCCGGCGCCTCGATTTTTCCCGCCACGTGGCGCCTGCTCGGGCTCCGCGACTAAGTTGCACCGATGACCGCCCGCAGCTTCTTCTACCGAGAGACCGACGGATTTCGCGTGACCGTGCGGCCCGTCTACCTGCGCGATCACTCCGAGCCATCGCAGAGTCATTACGTCTTCGCGTACTTCGTTCGCATCGAGAACGTGGGCACCATGGCGGCGCAGCTGCTCACGAGACGCTGGCTGATTCACGATTCAGTCGGTGATGGCGTCGACACCGAAGTCATCGGCGAAGGGGTCGTCGGAGAGCAGCCGACGATAATGCCCGGGGCACTCCACGAGTATCAGAGCTTTTGCATCCTCAAGTCGGGCGAGGGCTGGATGGAGGGACACTACGGCCTGCTGCGACAGGATGGGACCTCGTTCGAGGCCGCGATTCCCCGCTTCATTTTGAGTGCGAGCGAGTCGACGAGCCTGCCGTCGTAATCCGCGCACGACAGTTGCTTCGTTACCAGGCGTGACCCGCATCTACGACGTCTCGGTGCCGATCCGCTCGGGCGGGCTCGTCTACCCAGGAAATCCGGAGATCGAGGTAAGCTTACAGCAGGCTGTCGCCAAAGGCGCCGGCGCCAACGTTTCTTCAATTCGCTTCGGGTCTCACACGGGAACCCATGCCGACGCCGCGCGTCACTTCTTCGACGACGGACAGAGTGTTGACAGGATCCCTCTTCAGCGCCTGATCGGGCCGGCACTGCTGCTCGCCTTTCCCGATGATCTCCCCGCCGTCAGCGCGGCGGATCTGCGCGGTCACGACCTCAAAGGACACACGCGAATTCTCCTGCGCACCCGAAACTCGGCGCTGCTATCACAGAAGGAATTTGTACGAGACTACACGTACCTCGCCCCTGACGGCGCGCAATATCTCGTGGATAGCGGAGTGGAGCTCGTTGGAATCGATTATCTCTCCATCGAGCAGTTTCACTCCGGCCACCACCAGACCCACCGCATCCTGCTGGAGCGATCGGTGGTGATTCTCGAGGGGCTCGACCTGTCCGCTCCGGAACCGGGAAAGTACGAGCTTATCTGTCTTCCTCTCCGCATTGAAGGGTGCGATGGCGCACCCGCGCGCGCGGTTCTGATCGCGTGACTGAAATTCGACACATCTTCTTCGACATCGGCGGGGTGCTTGGCTCGAATGGCTGGGACAGGGAGCAAAGGCAGCGGGCAATCGAGCGCTTCGATCTCGATGCCGACGACTTTCAATGGCGCCACGAGGAAGTCGTCGGAGAATGGGAGGAGGGAAGAATCACTCTCGATGAATATCTCGACATCGCGATCTTCCACGCCGAGAGGCCTTTCTCCCGCTTGGATGTCATCAACTTCATGTACTCTCAGAGCGTTCCCGACGAGGCGACCATCCGAATTGCGCGCGCTCTCTCAGCTGATTCACGATACACTCTCATGACACTCAACAACGAGTCGGAAGAGCTCAATATTTATCGGATAGAGGCGTTTCGTATCTCTCAGGTCTTCGAGGCATTCCTTTCATCGTGCTGGCTCGGCGTTCGGAAGCCCATCCGTCGATTCTACCAGCGCGCCCTCGGAATCGCGCACGCGGAGCCGGCAAGCTCGCTCTTCATCGATGATCGGCAACAAAATCTCACGCCCGCGAAGGCGTTGGGCATGAATGTCGTGTTGTTCAAATCCGCGACACAGCTTCGCTCCGACCTGGAGCGTTTTCTCGACCTCGAAATTCCCGGAGCTTAGGCAATGCGCTTGGCGATGATCGGCCTCGGCCGAATGGGCGGCAACATGTCGGAGCGATTGATCAACGGCGGCCATGAGGTGGTCGCGTTCGATCGCGCACCGGATGTGGTGCAGCGATATGTATCCCAGGGCGCGATTGGCGCCTCGAGCGTCAGCGACATTCTATCGAAGCTAAAGTCGCCTCGCGTCGTGTGGATCATGATTCCGGCGGGGAAGCTCGTCGACGAGATGATAGCGTCCCTTCTGCCGGGGTTGACAAAGGGCGACGTCATCATCGACGGTGGTAACTCCAACTACCACGACTCGGTGCGCAGGGCAGCCGATCTGTTGGGCAAGGGAATCCACTTCGTCGATGCCGGCACCAGTGGAGGAATCTGGGGCCTCGCGAACGGATACTGCCTGATGATCGGCGCCGCCACCGAAGCTTTCGCTATTTGCGAGCCGATCTTCAAGACTCTGGCACCACCCGATGGCTACGCGCACATGGGACCGCCGGGCGCGGGTCATTATGTGAAGATGATTCACAACGGAATCGAGTATGGGATGCTCCAGGCGTACGCGGAGGGCTACGAGATTCTTCATGCATCCAGGGATTTCCAGCTCGACCTGCACAAAATCGCCGCCGTCTGGAATCATGGGAGCGTCGTTCGCTCCTGGCTCAACGAGCTCGCGGAGAAGGCCTTCGAAAAGGATGGCGAGCTGAGCAGCCTCCGCGGATACGTCGAGGACTCCGGCGAGGGTCGGTGGACCGTTCAGGAAGCAATCGATCTCGATGTTCCCGCTCCGGTCATCACGCTGTCACTGCTGGCGCGACTCCGCTCGCGGCAAGCGGACTCGTTTGGAGCAAAGGTCATCGCCGCCCTGCGAAACGAATTCGGTGGTCACGCGGTAAAGAAGTCATGAAGACTCCCCAGGCTGTTCCGCTCGTTCGCGCCCGCCGCCCCCACGGGAGTCGCGACAAGGCGGATGCTTGCACGATGGTCATCTTCGGCGCTGCCGGTGACCTGACCAAGCGCAAGCTGATACCGGCGATCTACTATCTCGCGGAGCAGAAGCTCCTCCCCGACAATTTCGCGCTTCTCGGCGTCGCTCGGGATGCGAACACCGACGAGGGATATCGCGCCCTGATGCGTGAAGCGATGGACAAGTCCGACGAGATCCACAAGGTCGACGACGAGGTATGGCAGTGGCTCTGCGAGCGGACGTTCTACGCCAACGGGGATTTCAGCAAGGATGAGGCGTACGCCGCGATCGAACAGCGGCTGCGTGACATAGAGTCCCGCTCTCCGCAGCAGGATCGCAATCGTCTCTTCTACCTCGCGATCC
>JALYYH010000218.1 GCA_030946665.1 Gemmatimonadota bacterium | reverse complement strand
CGAGTTCCGTCGATTCCACGCTCCGTCAAATAACGGTGCGCGATACCAGCGCGCTTCTGACTGAGCGCCATGTTGTACTCGTCGGAGCCGCTGTCATCGGCGTTGCCTTCGATCCGAACGCGAATCGTCGGGTTGGCCTGCAACGCTGCGACCTTGGCATCGAGTAGCTGAAGTGCTTCATCGGTCAGCAGCGAACGATCGAACTCGAATCGAACTGGCGTGGTGAGCGTGCTTTTGACCTCGGCGCGAGACTGTGCAACACGGTCCGCGTCGGACCTTGCGGCAGCGGCGGCGCGATCCGCCTCCTCACGCAGCTTGGCCGCCTCGCTGGCCGCGGCGTCTGTTGCGCTAGCGGATATTGATGGCGCAGGCGCGGTGGCGACTGGCTTGTGTCTGGAGCAACCCGTCGCGACAACACCGACGGCAAGAAGAGAAGCGAAGATTTTATTGCGCATGACCCCGATCACTGTGAAAGATTCATTTCCAAGACGATCCTAAAGCGAGTTTGGCCACGACCAGGACCTTACCAAGCGGAATCTCCGCGACGCGTCCGCTGGCCATCGTCATGTTGCTGAAAGGTTTACGAGCGTATACTTGTGACAATGCGTCTCTCCCTCGTGTTTGCGGCGGCGGTGGTTCCCACGCTTCTGGTGGCTCAGGATCAGCGCCAGTGCACCGCACTTAGGTCCGAGGTCACCCTCGGCCCGTTGTCCGGGCATCGCATTGACTCAGTCCTGGTGGAGACCGCGAAGCCCGAGCTCGGCAGGTTGGGAAAGATCGTCGAGAAGATCCATGTGCGGACCCGTCCGGAAGTAATCCGCCGCGAGCTCTTATTCGCTGCTGGCGATACCGTCGACACACTGAGCATTGCCGAATCTCTCCGCCGGTTGCGCAAGCTTTCGTTCCTCGAGTACGCCCACATCGAGACGCGCCAGTGTGCCACGCCATCGGGTGAATCGCTCGCTCTCAGAGTCGTAACACGGGATTCGTGGACGACGCGCCCTGACATCAAAGCCAGCGCGAGCTCTCCCCGAATTGGACTGACCGAGCGCAACCTGTTCGGAACGGGCCGCACCGTGAGCGTCGAGCTAGTCTCACGAAATGGCTCCCTCGGCGCCGGCGTTTCGACGTCGGATGCGTTCGGCTTCGGAACGGGCATGACGACGCGCGCGCGTTACCACCGATATTCCGACGGAATGTCGCGTGGCCTTTCGATCGCCCGCCGCCAGTCGACCCTCACCGACCCTTGGCGCGCCGGGCTCGATCTCTACGAGCAGCGGTATGAGCCGACAAGCGCGCTCGCAGACAATTTCGAGCGCGTTGGGGGCGAGTTCCTCGCTAGAGTGCGATTGACTCCGCGCCGTGGCGCTCATTCCGTGTATCTGCTGGCAGGGGCGCAATCCGAGAATACCTCACTGCTGGCGTCACCGACCGCTGACATCATCGGCCCGGTTCGAGTGGATCGACACTTTACGGGTCCGGAGCTTGGACTATCGATCGTGTCGTCACTTTACGACACGCTGACGTGGCTCCTGCCGGGAGCCGCGGTCGTCGACATCCCGCGTACGGTCGAGGGCGAAATCGTTGTGGCCGCCGGACGCGGGTCGGTTGCGGCCCCCGACACCATCGGTCCCGCCGAGATCCGCCGCTCGAATTTCATGACTCACTACGACGGCTGGCTCGGGCGCGAGTGGCTCCCGGATCGTCGGAGTCGGATTGCCAGCGACATCTGGGCGTCTGGGTACAGCAGATCCGGACAATGGCAATCAAGCCGCATTCGCGTAGCTCTATCCGCCGAGCACGCCGCTTCGCGGGGAGTGTGGCGAATCTCAGTTGCAGGCGAGAACCTGAAGGATCCGGATCCGGATGTGCGAGTCCTGGGTATTTACGATCGCACGCTCGCCTTCGTACCAAAGCGGGCGCGGTTGGCCGAGTCCGCGTTCTCAGTCTCAGTCGAGCGGACGAGGCATCTGACGTTCATAGGATCGCAGGGTCTCGAGGCGTCGATCTTTGGCGCAGTCTCGAAGAGATGGGATCCTGCCTCGACGGCCAATGCATCCGAAGACTTCATGGTCGGTGCCGCGGGCTTGGGAGTAGCGCTCGTTCCGCGACGTCCCGGCAGAGCGACGGTTCGACTCGACCTCGGATTCCCTGTAACGGGGACTCCAGGGTTCAGGCGCTCGCCACGATTGAGCATCACGATCCTGCCCTGGCTCGAGACGAGCAGGCATCGTGAAAAGAGCGGGCTGTACTAGCAACGCTCCGCGCGCCCAGTCGACTAGCTACCGGAAGAAGCTCGCCTGGTCGTAATAGTCCGTGAAGCGCTTGATCTTGCCGTTCTCGACTTCGGCGAAGGAGGATCCTCTACCCGATAGGTGCTTGTTCGTCACCTGCTTTCCGCTGGGGTCGGGGCCTGTATATGTACTCGTCCATGTCCACTCGAGCGCGACGAACTTGCCGTCCTCGATGCCGTTGGTGACGGCCCATTTGAAATCCGGTTCCGCGCCGATCACCCCCCGCATGAAGGTCTTGATCTCCTTCGCGCCTTTTCCGCGATAATTCTGGGCGATGTCCTCGTGAATCGCGTCAGGAGCCATAATCGTGTCCAGGGCCGCGGAGTCGTGCTGATTCCACGCGCGCACATACGCCTCTACGACTGTCTTCCCGCTCGCCGCTGGCGTTCTTTGCTGAACCGCGCACGCGACGGCAACGACCATGAAAAGACTTATAGCCAAAAAGGGCAATCTCCTCATCGAATCCTCCAGCGCTGAGAGTCGGCGGCGACAAGCGTTGCTCCAACGGTCGAAACGCTGCACCAGAACGCGGTCGCGCGCAAGCATCTCCGCAACGCCGTTACTTGCAGCAGGAATCGGAAAGCCGTAAGGTTTTTTTCGATGGTGCGCGACATCCTTTACCGCCACGAGGTGTTATCCCTTCAAGCCATCTTTTACGACGCGCGCTGATCATTTTTCAGCTGACGCTCGTTGTCCCGGGCTGCGCACCGGCGCGAAACACCCTGCCCGTCGCCGGTTCGACCAATTCCGGAGCGATCACACTGACGGACGAGCAGCGCGCGGCGGGTTGGCGAGCGCTGTTCGATGGGACCAGCACATCCGCGTGGCGTGGGTACCGCGAGCAGAGTCTACCTGCGGGATGGCTCATCGTTGACGGCGTCCTGACCAAGACCAGTCCGGCCGGCGACATCATTACCAAAGACCAGTTCGGCAACTTCGAGCTTGCCCTCGACTGGAAGCTGAGTCCGGGCGGAAACGCCGGGGTGTTCTACCGCGGTACGGAGGAATACGATCACATCTACTGGAGCGCGCCCGAGTACCAGCTTCTGGACGATGCGGGGCATCCGGATGGCAAAAGCAGGTTGACATCGGCCGGATCGGCCTTCGCGCTCTATCCCGCCCCGGCCGGCGTCGTGCAGCCCGCCGGGCAGTGGAACTCCACTCTCATCATCGTCAACGGAAATGACGTCCAGCACTGGATGAACGGACAGAAGCTTCTCGAGTACCGTCTCGGGAGCAACGATTGGGAAGCCAGAGTGAGGGCGAGCAAGTTCAACGCTTTCCCAAACTACGGACGCGCGCCGCGAGGATACATCGGGATTCAGGGTGATCACGACGCCACGCTCTGGATCCGCAACGTGCGCATCCGCGAGATCAGGTGAGCGCGGTCCGCTCGCGGCTCTCGATCATGATGTTGCTCCAGTATTTCATTTGGGGAGCGTGGTTCGTGACGATGGGCACCTACCTCGGACAGACGCTCCACTTCACTGACCGTCAGATCGGCCTTGCTTACGGTGCAACCGCGATCGCCGCCCTGGCTTCTCCGTTTTTCATGGGAGTCATCGCGGACAGGTACTTCTCCAGCGAGAAACTTCTCGCCGTTCTGCACCTCCTCGGGGGTGTACTAATGTGGCTGGTCTCGCTCCAGACATCGTTCGCTACGTTTTATCCGCTGCTGATCATGTACGCGCTCTGCTACATGCCGACGCTGTCCCTTACCAACTCGATCTCCTTTCATCACGTGCGCGATCCGGGACGCGATTTTCCCTTCATCCGCGTACTCGGCACGATCGGATGGATAGTCGCCGGATTTCTAGTGGGAAAGGTATTTCACGCCGACGCGATGGTTCTTCCTCTGAGACTCGCGGCCGGCGCTTCAATCCTGATGGCAGCTTATTCGCTCCTGCTTCCGCACACGCCGCCGAAATCCGTTGGCGCAAGCTTTAGCGCGCGCGATGCGCTCGGCCTGGACTCGCTTCAGCTTTTGCGCAACCGCGACTTCCTCATCTTCGTGACGGGCTCGTTCCTGCTCTGCATCCCGCTTCAGTTCTACTACACCTTCGCGAATCCCTTTCTCAACGAAGTGCGCGCACCCGACCCGGCATTCATTCAGACTTTCGGACAGATGTCGGAAATGATCTTCATGGTCACGCTCCCCTTCGTGCTGCGGAGGTTCGGCATCAAGGTGATCATGCTCGTCGGCATGCTGGCGTGGGCGCTGCGTTATCTGGCGTTCGGAATGGGCGCTGATGGGCCGGTTATGTCGCTCATCTATCTGGGCATTCTGCTTCACGGGGTCTGCTACGACTTTTTCTTCGTGAGCGGTCAGATTTACACCGACCAGCGAGCCGGTGAAAAAATACGCGCCGCCGCTCAGGGGCTCATCAATTTCGTCACCAATGGCCTCGGGTACTTCATCGGCGCGTTCGCATCGGGATGGGTCGTGAACCACTTTGCGATTCCAAACCCGGCGTGCGGCGGCGCGGCGGCAGCGGCCCACCAGTGCCTGAAAGTCACGCACGATTGGCACGCGATCTGGCTGGTTCCGGCTGCAGGTGCCCTGGTGGTTTTCATCCTTTTTGGTCTGTTCTTCAAGCCTGGTGATGGAACCACGGAGGCGGTGCGAGGAAACGCCGGTAACCAGGCTGCGCCTACGTTCGTAGGTACATTGGACGCCACTGAGGGATAGAAATGGAAGATCCGGCAAAGGTGATGGTAGCGGTTTCATTCTTCGTCTCTGTCGCGTACTCGAAGGCGCCGTTCCCGCAGTCCCCGTCGCGTCAACCCGCGAGCAATACACCCACCTGACCGGAGGCCTCTTGTCGTCACGCAACGTTGGAGTCGCGCTAGCACTGCTCGCAGGATTGATTGCATGCGGCAAGGACGAAACCGCACAAAAGCAGGAGCTGACCCAGCGCGAGAAGGACAGTGTTCTCGCCAGATCGTTGATCCCGGGCGCCAAAGCCGTCAACAGGGCGTTGAGGACGTCGGACTCTGTGGCGGCGCGTCAGGCGCGAATCGATTCGGCCCAGGCTCCATGATTTAGATTTGTGGGGGGCGGTTTGCATGGGACGCGTGCAACCAGGGCAATGGTTTGGGCTTTCCTGCGTTGGCTCGGTAGCGGTTATTTGCCCGCACCCGCTCGTCCTGCGGGCTTCGACCCGGTCTCAGCGCCGTTAGCCGCGCCAGCGGAGCGCGCTTCGTCAACGTCCGCAAAGCTCGTGTCCTTGCCCCGCTGCTTCAACATGTTGAGGATGCCGACCTTGTCCGTGGCCTTGAGGTAGGCTTCCCGGGGCTCGACCTGATTCGTATCGACGAGCTCGATCAGCGCATCGTTCATCGTGACCATTCCCAACCGGCGTGAGGTCTGGAGCACGGATGGCAGCTGGAACGTCTTGCCCTCTCGAATGAGGTTCGAGACCGACGGTGTCGATAGCATGATCTCTCGCGCTGCCACTCGGCCGCCGCCGATCTTCTTGCACAGGACCTGTGAGATGACGCCCTTGAGCGACTCGGAGAGCATGACGCGGATCTGCGCCTGCCTGTCGGGCGGGAACTGGTCGATCACGCGGTCGATGGTGCTCACGGCGGTCGATGTGTGCACCGTTCCGAACACCAGGTGACCCGTCTCGGCGGTTTCGATCGCCATTGAGACTGTTTCGAGGTCGCGCAGCTCACCAACGAGCACGATGTCGGGATCTTCGCGCAGCGCGGCGCGCAAGGCGTGCTTGAATGAGGAGGTGTGCACTCCGACGTGACGCTGAGTTATCAGACACTTCTTGCTCTCGTGGACGAATTCGATCGGATCCTCGATGGTGATGACGTGATCCGATCGCGTACGGTTGATGAGGTCTATCAAGGCACAGAGCGTAGTCGACTTGCCCGACCCGGTCGGGCCCGTGACGAGCACGAGTCCTTTGGTCAGCTGACAGAGACGCTGCACTTCCTGCGAGAGGCCCATCTGTTCGACGGTGACGACGGCTGCGGGAATCGCACGGAATACCGCGCCGATTCCTTTGCGATCGCGCAAGGCGTTGCCGCGGAAGCGCGCGACGCCGTGGATCTCGTGGGCGAAGTCCGTGTCGTTCAATTCCTTGAACTCGCTGCGATTCTGGTCGAGCATCAGCGAGCTGAGCATCAAATCGATGTCATCGGAGCTCAGGACCGCTTCTCCGGGGATTGGGGCGATCTCGCCGCTGGCGCGGAGCATCGGTGGAGACCCTGCGCGGAGGTGAAGATCCGAAGCCTTGTTGCCGACGAGCACCCTCAACAGGCTTTCGATCTTGTTGAGTGCGTGCGCGACACCACCTGCCGCACGTGGCGCCGCTTCGACTCTCGAAGCTTCAGCTTTGGCAGCTGCCATTCTTGGCTCTCCCCGTGAGGGAGCTCCTGGGCTTGCAGCAGGGATTGGTTGTGCCGGGCTGACTGAGCTCG
The DNA here is from genome assembly GCA_030946665.1 of Gemmatimonadota bacterium. The sequence goes on along the minus strand of JALYYH010000218.1, from coordinate 13,776 downwards.
ATCTAGCCGGCTTGCGCTCGATTCGCGCCGAGATCTTCCCATTCTGGGTGAGCGCGACTTCGAACGTACCATCGGCTGACGAATAGTCGAATCGCATCCGGCCCTGTGCATCGGGCGACTGGGAGGCGTCCGACGGAGCGATCTCGCGCACCAGCGTGAGAATCTGCGCGCTGGTGAGCGGCTGCTTCATCACCGGCCGGGCGGAGTCCTTGATCGTCACGGTCGCAACTTCGCCTTCGGACAGGTTCAGAGCCGTGGCGTTGTTGGAGACGAGTATGTTGAGAAAGCGATCTAGCTGGGCCATTTCAGTCCAGTGGACGAACGCGGTCGATCAACGAACGATTGATCAGCCGGGCTTCGTTTGAGGTATAGAGCGTGAGGAAGCGCGAGGTGAGCGCGTTCAAATAGTCGAGCACCCGAGCGCGGTCGGGCGGAGCCTCGAGGCGAATCGAGCCAAGACGAATCTCTCCTCCGACCAGAACCACCTGGAGAAGGGCGGTCGGGGACGGCGGATCGTGAGGAGGCTGGTCCGACGGGTCTTCGCTTCTGTCAGCTGCCAGCTCCGCGACGCGCTCTTTGGCGACGAGAATTACTTCGGCGTTATCGAGCTCCAGTGGAAAGAACGGAGTCTCTGCATTGAACAGCTCCGACACGTCCTCGAGCTCGAACGGGCGATACGAGGAGGAGTGGATAAAAACGTTTCCCCGTACCTCTTCGCCGCCCAGCATTGTGAGAATGACGGCTTTGCGCGTCGTCTCGATGCGGTACAAATTCGCGCTGTCATTTGTCAAATGCATGGGCACGCGCGATCCGGTTGGGCGTGAGAACTTCCGCTCGATATTGAGACTGCTTTCCGCCTGGTTAAGTCACTACTCGCGGTGTGTACCTGACCCTTGATTTCCCGGGGAAAACCCTCTTTGGGGCACCCCAAAGTGACGTCCGCCGCACTGGTCGTGGTTGCCCGCGCGCCTTACTTTCTCGTGTCCTCAACCGTACGTAGTCGATGACTTTCGCCCGCCGTTCACGCCGCAAGGCATACGATGTCTGCATAGTAGGATCCGGTGCTGGCGGTGGAATGGCCGCCTACGTTCTAACGCGCGCGGGCGCGAACGTGCTCCTGCTCGAGGCCGGCGGTCCGTGGGACAACACCCGCGATTCTGCCATGCTCAAGATGCCGTACGACTCCCCTCGTCGCGGGGCGGCGACGACCGAGCGTCCATTCGGCGAGTTCGACGCCTGCACGGGCGGCTGGGAGCTCGCAGGCGAGCCATTTACAAAGGCGGATGGGACCGACTTCAAGTGGTGGCGGGCGAGAATGGTTGGCGGACGCACCAACCATTGGGGACGAATCTCGCTCCGCTTTGGTCCCGACGACTTCAAGGCGAAGAGTCGCGACGGGCTCGGCGACGACTGGCCGATCGGTTACGAAGATCTGGCGCCCTATTACGATCGGATCGACAAGCTGATTGGCGTGTTCGGGAACAACGACGGCCTTCCGAATCATCCCGGCGGATACTTTCTTCCACCGCCAAAACCCCGCTGCTACGAGCTGATGGTCAAGGACGCTTCCGACAGGCTCAACATTACCTGCGTGGCCGCTCGTCTCTCGGTAATCACGCGGAGTCACAACGGTCGTCCCGCCTGTCACTACTGCGGTCAGTGCGGGCGTGGCTGCGCCACCAACTCCAATTTTTCGTCGACCAACGTTCTGATCGCCCCGGCACTCCGGACGGGGAGGCTCACTCTCGTGACAAATGCGATGGCGAGAGAAGTAACGCTCAATGATCGCGGTCTGGCGAACGGCGTCACCTACATTGACACCAAAACCGGAATGGAGAGCAACGTCACCGCTCCAGTGGTGGTGCTCGCCGCCAGCGCGTGCGAAACCGCGCGCCTCCTTCTGAATTCGAAATCGCCCACGTTTCCAAACGGACTCGCCAACTCGAGTGGTGTCGTCGGCAAGTATCTCACGGACACCACGGGAAGCAGTGTTTCCGGATTCATTCCGAAGATGATGGATCACGTCCCGCTCAACGAGGACGGCGTCGGTGGCAACCACATCTACATGCCGTGGTGGGGCGACAACAAGAAGCTCGGCTTTCCCCGCGGGTATCACATCGAGGTCGGCGGCGGATTGCATCCGCCTGGTTACGGATTCATGGGTGGCGTTCACCGGTATCCATCCGGCGGTGGATACGGAAAATCCCTGAAGGACGACTGCCGCCGCTACTACGGAGCGACGATCTCGTTCGATGGCCGGGGCGAGATGATTCCGAACGAGAAGAGTTACTGCGAGCTGGATCCGACGATGAAGGACAAATACGGGATTCCTGTTCTGCGCTTCCACTGGCAGTGGGCCGACTACGAGTACAATCAGGTTCGGCACATGCAGGAAACCTTTCGCGCGCTTATCGATCAGATGGGCGGCCACGTATTCGATAAGATGCCGGAACAAGGCACCGGATACGGCATTGCGACCGGTGGATCGATCATCCACGAGCTGGGAACCGTGCGAATGGGCGCCGATCCCGGCAAATCCGCGCTCGATTCAAACTGTCGTGCGCACGATGTGAAGAATCTGTTCGTCACCGACGGAGGGCCGTTCGTGTCGCAGGCCGACAAGAATCCAACCTGGACGATTCTCGCTCTCTCGATGCGCACGAGCGAGTTCATCGCGCAGGAACGGAAGCGGGGGGCACTGTAGTGTCCGCGAAAGAGATGAACCGTCGCGAGGCGGTGCGGATACTGGCGGCGTTTCCGTTCGGTGCCGCCCTCAGCTTGTCGAGCGCGGACTACGAGAGAGCGTGGGGGTTCGTGGCAAATGCGCGGCGTCTGGCCGCCGAGGGAGTCGCCTTCGCCCCGACGTTTTTCACGCCCGCAGAACTTCGGACTGTTGGAGTGCTGAGCGATATGATCATTCCGCGCGACGAGCGGTCGGGCAGCGCTACTGATGCGGGGGTCCCCGAGTTCATGGACTTCATGATGACGGACCGCCCTTCCAATCAGAGCTGGATGCGGACCGGTCTGGAGTGGATCAACGCACAGGCGAGCGCCAGATTCGGCAAACCATTTGCCGACGCCAGCGTTGCCGAGCGCGACCAGATTCTAAACGAGATTGCCTGGCCCGCGCGCGCGCCAGCGACGGTGGCGGACGGCGTCACTTTTTTCAATCAATTCCGCGATCTGACTTCGTCGGGATTCTGGTCCAGTCGCATGGGAGTGGAGGACCTGCGGTATATCGGCAACACTTTCAATCCGGGCTGGGACGGCTGTCCACCCGAAGCGCTGGCCAAGCTCGGCGTCAGCTACGCGAAATTCGACCCCAAGAATGTGCGTCTCACTCCTCAATGATGGCGCCGGAGATGACGTTCAAGGCAACGTGACATGGGCGTAGACCGTCTGGGAATCGGAGTCATCGGCAGCGGATTCGTTGCCCGCTTTCACATCCAGTCGTTCGCCTCCGTCCGCGATGCGGATGTGCGGGGGGTCTGGAGTCCGAATGAAAAGAACGCGGCGTCCGCCGCCGCACTGGCGCGCGAGCACGACGTCGGCGACGCCAGGTCGTACAAATCCATCCGCGAGATGGTCAGCGACCCCGCAATCAATGCGTTGTGGCTGTGTGGTCCCAACCAGGCGCGCATCGAGAACATCGAGGAGATCGTAGGCGCAATCAAAAGCGGCGCAGGCAGTCTTCTTGGCATTGCCTGCGAAAAACCTCTGGCGCGAAACGTCGCCGAGGCAAGAAAAGTTGCCTCACTGGTACGCGGAGTCGGCCTCAACACCGGTTATCTGGAGAACCAGCTCTTTGCCCCGGATATCACTCGCGGTCGCGAGTTGATTTGGGCGCGGGGCGCCGCGCTCACCGGCCGGCCATACCTCGCGCGCGCGGCCGAGGAGCACAATGGGCCTCACATGCCATGGTTCTGGCAGGGCAGCCTGCAGGGTGGGGGCGTGCTCAACGACATGATGTGTCATTCCGTCGAAGTTGTCCGGCACCTTTTGACAGAGCCCGGCGCTCCACGCTCATCGATCAAGCCGAGACGCATCAGCGCGCACATCGCGTCGCTCAAATGGAGCCGGCCGGAATATGCCAGGCGACTGTCGCAGTCGATGGGGAAAGACGTGGACTACACCAGGCGTCCGTCGGAGGATTTTGCGCGCGCGACCATCGAATACGAGGCGGAGTCGGGTGAAACGTTGATCGGCGAAGTCACAACGTCGTGGAGCTTCGTCGGTGCCGGTTTGCGGTTGTCGGCGGAATTGCTGGGACCCGAATACTCGTTGTCCTGGAACACTCTTGACAGCAGCCTGAAGATCTTCTTCAGCAGACAGGTGCGGGCTAAAGCGGGCGAGGACCTCCTGGAAAAGCAAAACGCCGAAGTCGGCCTCATGCCAGTTGTCGCCGACGAAGGCTCGGTCTACGGGTATGCCGGCGAGAACCGCCATATGACTCGCGCGTTTATTCGCGGGGAGAAGCCAATGCTCACATTCGATGACGGCGTGGAGGTGGTGGAGCTCCTGATGGCTGCCTACATGAGCGCCCAGAAAGGGCAGACTCTGGATTTCCCGCCGGCCGGGCTCGACTCCTTCGTCCCCGAGGTCGCGAAGGGCAGCTGGCGGCCCTAACCTCGCCTACGGCTGAGCTTGCCACCATAATTAAGGGGTCGGCCAGCTGGCACAGCCAATGCTTACTGATGAGGTTGACGCCGCTTCGGAGGGAAAATGAAAATCATACGTGTCATCGCCGCATTCGCGTTCATCGCCGCTACCGCCTGCACGACGGAACGGCCACTCTCAACCCAGCCAGCTGGACGGTCGGTCGCAAGCTCGATCGCCCCAACCGCGCCTCAGGTCCCGCTCCTCTTTGTGATAGACGGTGTCCGTTACCCGAAGAACCAGGTACCCGCGCTCAGCGCCGAGCAGGTTTTCGCGGTTCAAGTGATCAAGGGACACCGGGCGCTCGAGCAGTATGGCCCCGACGCCTCCTATGGCGTGGTAGTCATCACCACGAAGCAGGCGTCCACTCCGCGCGCTTAGCGGATCCCGCTCGCGCCGCAGGGGGATAAGAGACCTTAGAAAAGAGCATCCGCGGGTGCTCTTTTGCGCTTGTGGGGGCGCCGCGTCGATGCCCGACCGGTGCGGGCTGGTGGCAGTGGGTGCGCCGGAGTGGCATTTTGATCTCCGGATGACATCACCTTTCGAGCGGCCCGCGCCTGCCCGGTTGCCTCCACTGCCCAGATCCCTCAGAAGGATCGTGCTCTGGATTGTTGCCGGGCTATTCATCGCACTCATCATAGTTCCGTGGCTGGCTAGCTTCGCCACTGACTGGCTCTGGTTCAACGAGATCGGCTTCCAGTCTGTCTTCGTCACGTCGCTCGTCTGGCGAATCGGTCTCTTCCTGATCGGAGCGGTATTCGCTTTCGCGTTTTTCTACGGCAACGTCCGACTGGCGCGAGGTGCCGGCACCGGATTTCCGGTCCTGTACGTGAATCGCGGCGACGGAGTGAGTGTGGATGTGTCGCGCATGCTTACCAGACTGTTCTTTCCCGCCGCCATAGTGTTGGCCTTTCTCACTGCGGTCTCCGCGGCAGCGTCGTGGCTGGATGTGCTGAAAGGATTCAACGGAGCTCCCATCGGAACCCGGGATCCGTTGTTCGGGCGCGACATCTCGTTCTACCTGTTCAAGCTCCCGCTGATTGCCGGCGTGCTCGGCACCTTGATCACGCTTACGTTCCTGTCGATTGTCGCTACGGCTGTGATGTACTGGATGCGGAACGACATCACGCTGCCGCCGCGTCGCGCAACGGCAAAGCCGAGCGCCACGCGCCACCTGGGCGTGCTCGTGGTGCTGCTGTTCGCGCTGATTGCCATCCGCCTCTGGATCGTAGGCACCGCGAGTCTTCTGTATTCGACCACCGGCCCGCTACTCGGCGCCAGTTACACCGACGTGCACATCGCGCTTCCCGGACTCTATGTCTCGGTGATCGCGGCCCTCGTCGCCGCGATCTGGGTCGCGATAGGAGTCGCCCGCGGCAAACTGATCTGGTCCGCGGTGTCAGCGGCGGTGTTGTATGCGGTCGTGAGCGTCGTTGCTCGCGGGGTCGTGCCGGCGGCCTACCAGAAGCTGGTCGTTTCTCCGAACGAGCTGTCGCGCGAGGCTCCGTACCTCACGAACCACATTGACGCTACTCGCAAGGCGTGGGGGCTCGACCATGTCGAATCACGAGACCTGTCTGGCGAAGTCCAGTTGACGATGGCGAGCATCAGGGCCAACGCCGCGACCGTGGACAACGTCAGACTGTGGGAACGCCCGCTCCTCAGGCAGACGCTCAGCCAGCTCCAGGAGATTCGCACCTACTACGACTTCGTGTCGGTCGACGACGATCGCTATACGATTGACGGCAGGTACCGGCAGGTGCACGTCGCGGCGCGCGAGCTGAATTCCGAATCGCTTCCGACGCGGACCTTCATCAACGAGCGGCTGACGTTCACTCACGGGATGGGTCTTACGATGGCTCCCGTGAATCAGGTGACCACCGAAGGCCTTCCGGTTCTCTTCATCAAGGATCTTCCACCCGTCTCGACGATCTCGATCAAGCTGACGCGCCCGCAGATCTACTACGGCGAGCTGACCAATGAGTACGTGTTCGTCGGCACCAAGCAGAGAGAGTTCGACTATCCGGCAGGCGAAGCCAACATCTACACGACCTACACCGGACGCGGTGGCGTTGCGATCGGATCGATCCTGCGCCGAGTGCTTTACGCTTTCCAGCTCGGCTCGCTGAAGATCCTCCTCTCTGACGATATTCGCGGAAACGCCAAGATCCTCTATCGCAGGAACGTGATGGATCGCGCCACGACCGCGATGCCGTTTCTGGACTTCGACAACGATCCGTACCTTACCATCAACGACGCCGGACAGTTGAAATGGATCCTCGACGCCTACACGGCGAGCGACATGTATCCATACTCGCAGCGGATCACCGACGGCACCAACTACATGCGCAACAGCGTCAAGGTCGTGATCGACGCCTACGACGGAACCGTCGATGCGTACATCGCCGACCCGAATGATCCGGTGGTGCAGACCTACGCGCGGATCTTCGGGCCGATCTTCAAGCCTCTGACTCAAATGCCGGCCGACGTAAGGCGTCACGTCAGATATCCCGGCGACCTTTTTCGCGTTCAGACGGCGCTGCACGCGACGTATCACATGCTGGAGCCGCAGACCTTCTATCACCGCGAGGATCAGTGGCAGATTCCCGGCGGCCTCGCCAAGGGCACGAACGAAAACCCGTTCATGAGACACATCATCATGAAGCTTCCCGGCGAGAAAAACCCGGAGTTCATCTTCATGACGCCGTTCACCCCGCGCGGCAAAGACAATCTCGCTGCGTGGATGGTCGCCCGGATGGATGGCGAAAGCTACGGCAAGCTCTCTGTGTATCGTTTTCCCAAACAGAGCTTGGTCTATGGACCGAAGCAGATCGCCAACCGCATCAATCAGGACACCGAGATCTCGCGGCAGCTGACGCTGTGGGATCAGCGTGGGTCCGAGGTGATCCGCGGCGAGCTGCTCGTGATTCCAATCGAGGAGTCGCTGATTTATGTCCAGCCCATTTATTTGCGGGCCGAGGGCGGCACGATTCCCGAGCTCAAGCGCGTCGTCGTCGCTCACGAAAACAGAGTGGTGATGGGTGAGACGCTCGAAGAAGGGTTGAACGCCCTGTTCGGCTCGGGAGCTGCTCTCCCGCCCACGAGGGTTCAGGACTCGGTTGCCGCCCTTGGTGCAAACCGGCCCGGCGCGACGGGAGCTGGAATCCCTCCATCGACTGGGCAGGCCGCCCCTTCAGGCCCGACTGCGGGGCTTCTGCGCGAAGCGCAGACCCACTACGATCGGGCGATCGCCGCGCAGCGCGCGGGAAACTGGGCAGAGTACGGGCGGGAAATCGACCAGCTGGGTGCCGCGCTCCGGTCCCTCGGAGCGGGAAAGCGTTAACGTTTTTCCGATCTTCGCCGGCGAGCAGGAATGCTACGTGGCGCGCTTGAGGAACTCCTGCACCGCCTTCCGGTAACTACGCCCGGTGGTTATGCGCTTGCCATTGCGCAGGATCAGCAGCTGGTCGCCCTGATCGAACGGCTGCGCCTCCCGCACCTGCGTGGTGTTGACGATGGTTGAGCGGTGGACACGCAGAAACCGATCGCGCGGAAGTCTCGCCTCGAGCCGACTGAGCGGCTCTCGGACATCGTAGGCGACTTCGGCCAGGTGAATTCGCGCGAGGTCGTCGCGCGCCTGAATCCAGTAGATCTCGTCCGGATCGAGAAAGAGAATCGTTCCGTTCACCTTCACGCCGATCCTGTTCTTCGGTGCGTCGAGCTGGCCGACGTACTTGAGCAGCGCGCTCAGCTGCGCTGCCACGCTCGGCGTCGGCGCATTCTTGAGACGCTTCTTGGCCCGGTCGAGTGTCTGGTGGAAGCGCACATGATCGACGGGCTTGAGCAGGTAGTCGAACGCGCCGAACTCGAATGCCGAGACGGCGTAATCGTCGAATGCGGTGACGAAGATCACCGGTGGCATTTTGTCCGTGCCGACTTCGGTGATGACGTCGAATCCGTCGAGCTCCGGCATCTGAACATCGAGGAAGACCAGATCGGGTTGCTGGGCCCTGATGGCCGCCACCGCCTCCAGCCCGTTCTGACATTCCCCGACTATCTCGATGTCCGGAACGCGCGCGAGCAACGTGACGAGTCGCTGCCGCGCCAATGGCTCGTCATCCACTATCAGAACTTTGAATGTCTGCTCGATCATTACTGCCCCACGGTGGCGAGAGTGTCAGTCGCCGGCGCTCCGCCTCGCGCGGGAGCCGGTCGTGCCAATCTGAACGGAATCGTGATTCTGACTGCGTATCCGCCCTCTTCGCGGGGACCGCTTGCGAACTCATGACCGTCACCGTAAAGGTGAGTGAGTCGAGTTCTCGTGTTGAGCAGGCCAAGTCCCGTGCCGCGAGATCGCTCCCGCGACCTTCGTGCGCGGACTCCGACACCATCGTCCAGAATAGTGATCGTGAGGTTGTCGCCCGCCCTGCCCGCGGTTACCTGAACGAAGCCCGCTCCAGCGCGCGGGCTCACGCCATGCCTGATGGCGTTCTCGACGAGAGGTTGAAGCAGGAGGCTCGGAACGAGAGCGCCGCGCACCCCATCCTCGATGTTGCAGCTCACTGTGAGACGATCCTGAAAACGGACGCGTTGAATCGCGACGTAGCGATCCAGAAGTCCCAGTTCGCGCTCGAGGGGAACCTCCTGCTCGCTAGACGTCGATAGCACCAATCTGAGGAAATCACTCAGCTCCGATACCATTCGCTCGGCGGCGGGTGGATCGGTGGCGATGAGTGCCATCGCGCTATTGAGTGCGTTGAACAGGAAGTGCGGATTCAGCTGCAGCTTGAGCGCGTCCAACTCGGCCTGGACCAATCGCGTAACGACACGTTGTCGCTCGGCCGATTCCTTGCTCGCCTCGCGCACCACGTCTTCGACCCAATACGTCGCATAGGTCGACACGAGTCCGACGACACCCAGCAGCACCAGTTTTGCGGCTTCGTCGAGGGGAGTGATGCGGGCCAGCTGCACCGCGTCGATCGGGTTGACTGCCAGCGGAATCCTGCTGGTCGCCCACAGCCACGCCAGGAGTACCGCGTACTCGAGCCAGGCGAGCGCCGAAATGAAAGCCGCTTTTTTCACCGACGACGCAACCGGCCTGCCCGCGAGCACGACGAAGTACATCAGAAAGATCGGAGATCTCAGGGCGAGGACGCCGGATTGTGCAACGGCGTATCCGCCGATGATCGCGCTGACGGCCGTGACATCGACGATCGGGTTTACCGCGGACAGCCAGTCGGGCAGCTCCGGGCGCCTGTACCAGATGAGATACTGCGCCACGGTCCAGGCGAGCATCGGGCCGAGGAGGACCACGTTCGCGATGTTCAGAGCCGTCGAGAGGTGTGGCGCGTACATGAGCGCCGACGCCGTGAGCAGGAAGACAACGGCGGCCCGCAGGCCGTTGAGTATGCGCTCCGCCGTGTCGCGCCGGAGGCGAAGACTTGGCGGTGGCGCAAAGGACGAGTTGGCGAATAACTGCATCACTGGAATCTGGTTGCGGCGAGGTGGCTGGGGTAGCAGGCCGACGAGGTACCTGCTACCCCCGACGTCGGTTTAGTCGTGCGCCCGTCGCCGTTGCCGTAATGATTCGTCATGACAATCACCGCGCTCATGCACGAAGGTCTCGCTTCGCGGCTCGTCCAAGGTACGGCAATCGTATCTGGAGACGAGCGATTGGCGGCGGAATAACTCGGGTCAGGGGCGAGCGACCTGTTGCAGACGGTGAAGGTGTCTTACGTACCTGGTACTGCTCATCTCTGGTGAGGCTGGGGGAGCAAGTCCTTCAACGCTTCGATTAGATATCACGTACGGTTATTGCACACGACGACCGTAAATTGTGTACAATCCAGATGGGCTGGTCTGCCGTATCGACGCACGACCCAAACTAAAAACGCGAGGCACCAATGCTCATGAGATTCTCGAGACTATTTCTGGGCCTCACCGCAGCGACGTCAGCCCTGCTCGTCGCGTGCACGGACAACACCGGGGTGACCGCGCCCAATCAGTATGCAGCGTTCGCTGGCACATACCAGATGACGTTGTTTGCCGGCGTCGCTCCGCCGGTGACGTTCACATACCTGGTGGGCAGCAAGACCCTCCCAAGTGGCGGCACAGTTACGTGGAACGACGGGACAATGGTTCTGAGGGCTGATGGCACCTTCACTGAGACCAACAACAACACAGTGATCACGCCCGCCGGCGGCACGCCCTCGAGCATCCCGTTCGTCAGCATTGGCACCTTTAGCGTGAATGGGACGACATTTCTGCTGCACGCGAACCCGCAGGGCAACGTCGGGACCCGAAATGCCACTGGCACCATCAACACCACCACGATCAGTTATAACGAGTCTAATGGCACCACAGTCGATACTTTCGAGTACAAACGATAATTCGACTGGTGTTCCGCCCTTAGTTGCTTATCTTCGGGCCAAGCGGATCCGATGGCTCCGGTGTAACCTTTGACCGAAGCCAACCTACGGACTCAACAATCTTCGAGGGCGGACACATGGGCATATTGGCCTGGATAGTAGTTGGTCTCGTCGCTGGAGTTCTCGCATCGCTCGTGATGGGCGGCACCGGATACGGCATCATCGGTGACATCGTCATCGGGATCGTCGGGGCATTCATCGGCGGATGGCTGTTCACCATGCTTGGAATCGCGACTCCGTTCGGCGGGATGGGCGGCACGATCTTCGTGGCCTTCATCGGCGCAGTGGTGCTTCTGTTCATTCTACGGCTGATACGCGGCTCGACGCGACGAGTCTGATTCTGTGTCGGGGCGGTGCGATAGGCACCGCTCCGACGCGACTCACGCGTGGTTGATCACGTATTCCATATTTGAGCTTCCGACGCACGCGATCGGGAGGTCGATGGAGTGAGCCCGAAAAAAAGTGTGGCCGGGTATTCAGGCACTCCGCTCAACGCCAAGCTCGGGATAAAGCCGGGGGCGCGAATCCAGATCGTGGATCCGCCAACTGATTTCTGGAGACTCCTCGGCGTTTTGCCGGACGGACTGACTCAGGTCTCTCGAGGGGAATTCGACTTCGGGATGCTGTTCGTGTCGAAGGGAGCCGACCTTCGCAAACGATTCCCAGTGCTCCGCGAACGGCTCTCTTCAGCGGGCATGCTCTGGATCGCCTGGCCGAAGAAATCCGCGGGCGTCGCGACTGATCTGACTGAGAACCTGGTCCGTGAAACGGGCCTGGACGCTGGACTGGTGGATGTGAAGGTCTGCGCAGTTGACGCAACCTGGTCCGGACTCAAGTTCGTGCGCCGCCTGCGCGACCGCTGACTTTTCGCGCGCGCCCCATTCGGGATAAGTTTCTTCCTCATGATCCCGTCCCACCTCCTGACATTCCATTGAGGTCAATCGACGCGCTTCTTGCCGGCCTCGTCGACTACGCGGGCCTTTTCCCACCCGCGAGCGAGGACATGCGTCCCGCGCTCGAGAATTACGCATCGTACCTGAATGGGTCCGATCGACATGCACTCGGGCGCTTTATCGTTCCGCTGCGGCGGCTTCAGGAGCTCGCCGAAGTCGGCAGCGACCTCTTTCCCGGCGATGCCGATTCCGAGCCGTGGAGACTCGCCGTCCTCGTATCCGATGACGCCCACGCCGCTGGTGAGGAGATGCTCAAGTTCAACCGTCGTCACCTCGCGGGGTCACGCGACGGTCACGCAGTCATCGACGTAGCCGAGTTGAAGGCGAGCACGGCTGCGGAGATAGAGGCTCAGTACGGCGAGCTCCCAAGCGCGTTCACCGCCTATTTCGAGATTCCAATGACGGGTGATCTCTCACCCCTGATCACTGCACTCTCGCGGCTGGGCTCTCGTGCGAAGATTCGAACGGGCGGAGTGACGCCCGAGGCATTTCCCCCGGCGGACGAGATCATCGACTTCATCAATCGCTGCCACCGCGAAGTCGTTCCATTCAAGGCCACTGCAGGACTGCACCATCCGATTCGCGGTGGCTATCGACTCACTTACGAGCCCGACAGCCCCAAGGGAACGATGTACGGATTCCTGAACATCTTCCTTGCTGCCGCGCTAATCCACGCCGGTGAATCCGGAGACACCGCCCTGGGCGTGCTGGGGGAGAGCGATCCATCCGCATTCTCCTTTACCGACGAGGCAATCTCCTGGCGCGGCAAGCGCGTCACTGCCCAACAGATCGGGGCGTCGCGCAGCGAGTTCTCGATATCGTTTGGCTCGTGCTCATTCCGCGAGCCCGTCGATGAGCTCGAGAGCCTCGCCCGCGCGGTCAGCGCAGGAAATCGGTGAACAAGACTCACGACCCCGCGCTCACTTCGTGGGTGGAGTCGGCCAACGCCACCGACACCGATTTTCCAATTCAGAATCTTCCGTTCGGCGTATTCTCGCGCAAAGGCGAGGAAGAGCGTCGCGTAGGAGTGGCGATTGGCGACCAGATAGTCGACGTCGGCGAATCGTTGAGCGCGAACCTGTGGACGGGGAAGGCTCGCGACGTTGCCCGCTTTTGCGACCGGCCGAACATGACGGAGCTGATGCAGGCGCCGATGGAATCGTTGTCAGAGTTTCGGGCGCGCCTGAGCGAGCTGCTTTCGGGAACGCCGGGAGACGACAGCGCGATCAATCCGCTCCCGCCCGGTGCACTCGTCCCAATGGCGGAAGCCGAGATGCGCCTGCCAACAGAGATCAGGGGCTACACCGACTTTTACGCCTCCATCTATCACGCCACCAATGTCGGCAAGCTTTTCCGTCCCGACAGTCCGCTGCTGCCCAACTACAAGTACGTCCCGATTGGATATCACGGGCGCGCTTCCTCTATCGTGCCCAGTGGAACGGAAGTGCGTCGCCCGAACGGCCAGTCTCTTTCTTCCGGCTCGACGACGCCGACGTTCGGCCCGAGCCAGATGCTCGATTACGAAGCGGAAATCGGATTTTTCGTGGGGAGGGGCAGTGATCTGGGGCAACCCATCCCGATCGACGATGCCGAGGAGCACATCTTCGGGGTCTGCATCGTCAACGATTGGTCGGCGCGAGACATCCAGTCGTGGGAATACCAGCCACTCGGACCGTTCCTGTCCAAGAATTTTGGAACGAGCATCTCGCCCTGGGTGGTGACCTGGGAAGCGCTCGAGC
>JALYYH010000117.1 GCA_030946665.1 Gemmatimonadota bacterium | reverse complement strand
TTGTGATGTTGTTGGCGATCTTGAACAGCCAGCTGGAGAACTTGAACTCCGGGCGGTACCGATCGATGTTGTTGAGGACCTTGATGAAGGTTTCCTGCGCCAGGTCTTCGGCGGTCTCGTTGTCGCGGACCATGCGATATATGAGCGAGAAAACGGGTCGCTCATAACGCTTGATCAGCTCTCGGTAGGCGTCCTCGCGGCCAGCCTGGGCGAAGACGACCACCTGCTGGTCGGATACGTCGGTGTAGGACTTGGGCGTCATTGAGGAGCGCGAGTAAGATAGCTTGCCCCGCGCACTGTTGCCGGGCAACTTTGGAAGGATGCTGGCCACCGACATAGACAGCGCGACCGCCAGTGCCGCCGCTGCCGGTGGCGCCGAGAAGCGCGCGTACGTCAAGCGGATATTCTCGGAGATCGCCCCGCGATATGATCTCCTGAATCACGTCCTCAGTCTGAACATCGACCGGAGATGGCGGCGCAAGGCGATCGCTAAGCTGAACGTCGGGGGAAATCCGGCGGGAACCTACCTGGATCTTTGCGCGGGGACTTTGGATGTCTCGACGGCGCTTTCGATGACGGCGGGGTTCCGCGGGCTCGTTATAGGAGCCGATTTCGCCGAGCCGATGCTCAAGGCAGGTGCTGGAAAGGTCGGATCGAAGGTGGCGGCGGTGGCGGCTGATGCCGTGGAGCTGCCGATCGGCTCGAGGAGTCTCGCCGGCGCGATCGTCGCATTCGGCATCAGAAACGTGGCCGGACTCGACGAGGCGCTGAAGGAGGCGCTGAGGGTCCTCGCTCCCGGAGCAAGGTTTGTCATTCTCGAATTCTCCACGCCCCGGGCACGCGTGCTTAGATCGCTCTACCTGTTCTACTTCCGCCACGTGCTCCCTCTCATCGGAAGGGTCGTGAGCGGACATCGGACCGCGTACACCTATCTGCCACGCTCCGTCGCGAACTTTCCAATCGAAGAGGAGCTGGCGGAGAGGATGATGAAGGCGGGCTTCACGGGTGTGACGTGGACGAGCCTGTCGTTCGGGGTAGCTGCCATCCACGTCGGCGAGCGTCCCAGGCACGGGAAGACATGAGTCTCGATAACATCTCCCAGTTTCTGTCCGCCATCGATCGCGCGGGAGAGCTCGCCCGACTCAGCGAGCCCGTCAAGGCGCGCCTCGAGCTATGCGAGATCGCGGACAGGGTGATGAAACAGCCGGGTGGGGGCAAGGCGCTCTTCTTCGAGAACGTCGTTCTCGACAACGGAGAACGCTCGCAATATCCGGTTGTCATAAATCTCTTCGGCTCGATGCAGCGCATGTCCCTCGCGCTCGGCGTCGAGGATCTCGACGAGATTGGACGGCGCATAACGGAGATGCTCGACCTCAAGGTTCCGGAGGGCCTCATTGGCAAGCTGTCGATGCTGCCGAAGCTGCTGGAGCTGGGGAAATTTCCCCCGCGCATTCGAAGTGGGAAACCTGCTTCGCAGGAGATCGTGCTCAAGGGGGACGACGTCGATCTAGCGAAACTGCCGATCATCACGTGCTGGCCCGAAGACGGAGGGCCGTACATAACGCTGCCAATGGTGATCTCCAAGGATCCCAGGCGTGGGATCCGGAATGTCGGCATGTACCGCGTGCAGGTTCTTGGACCGCGCACGCTGGCCATGCACTGGCAGCGCCACAAGGTTGGCGCGGCCCACTGGCGGGAAATGGCCGAGAAGGGCGAGCGAATGGAAGTGGCGATCGCGATTGGCGCCGATCCGGCGTCGGTCTATTCCGCGTCCGCGCCACTGCCGCCCACGATCGATGAGTTCCTCTTCGCCGGATTTCTCCGCAAGTCTCCGGTGAGTCTCACGAAAGCGATCACCGTTGATCTCGAGGTTCCGTTTGAAGCGGAGTTCGTGATCGAAGGCTACATCGATCCGTCCGAGCCACTCGTCGTCGAAGGCCCGTTCGGCGATCACACCGGGTTCTATTCCGAGGCGGATCTGTATCCACAGGTGCACGTGACGGCGCTGACCGCGCGGCGTACCCCGGTCTACGCGACCACGATTGTCGGTCGACCACCGATGGAAGACTATTACCTTGGTCACGCGACGGAGCGGATCTTTTTGCCCCTGCTCAAGCTCACGATTCCCGAGATCGTCGACTATCACATGCCGGCCGAGGGAATCTTTCACAACCTCGTCTTCGTGTCGATCGACAAGCAGTATCCTGGGCAGGCATACAAGGTGATGAACGCGATGTGGGGACAGGGCCTGATGTCGCTCGCGAAGGTGATCGTGATCGTTGACAAGGAAGTGAACGTCCGAAACGTCCAGGAAGCCTGGTGGGTGGCGCTCAACCACATAGATCCGGAGCGTGACGTGCGCTTCTCGATGGGTCCGATCGATGTGCTCGACCACTCGAGTCGGGCTTTCACCTTCGGCTCGAAAATGGGGATAGATGCGACGCGGAAGTGGCCCGAAGAGGGATTCATGCGCAACTGGCCGAAGCTGATCGAGATGGACCCCGCGACAAAGCAGCGTGTGGACGCGATGTGGTCGAAGCTGGGTCTCGGACCGAACGAAAGAGCCGAGCGGTGGCGAACGAATGACGACTAGCGACGACGCGTCGACGACAACAGCGCCCCGCGAAGGACAGACCTTTCGCGGCGCCGGCTTATTGCTCCGCCATGCGAATCTCGTGCGCCTCCCCCACACGATATTCGCGCTGCCATTCGCGCTGGTAGGCGTGGTGCTCGCGAGCTATGTAGCTCCGATAACGATTGGTCACGTGATATGGGTCGTCGCCGCGTTCACTAGCGCGCGGTTCGCCGCGATGGGCTTCAACAGGATCGTCGATCGTGAGATCGACGCGAAGAACCCCCGCACCCGGTTGCGCGAGATTCCGGCCGGAAAGATGAGCGTCCGCGAGGCGACCGTCGCGGTCATAATTGCGTCACTTGTGTTTGTCCTGGCGGCGTGGCAGCTGAATCCGCTGTGCCTGATTCTCTCGCCGCTCGCCCTCGGGTGGGTTCTTTTCTACAGCTACACCAAGCGGTTCACACGCTGGTCCCACCTGGTCCTCGGCGTCGGACTCTCGATTGCGCCCGTCGGCGGTTATCTCGCCATTACCGGGTACTGGAGCACTCCGTGGTGGATGTTGATCGCGCTGGCGGTTGCCGTCGCAACGTGGGTCGGTGGTTTCGACATCTTTTACGCGCTTCAGGATGTCTCGTTCGATCGGGAGAACGGCCTCTATTCGGTGCCGTCCACATTCGGTGAGGCGAACGCGCTGGGAATTGGCCGGGTGCTCCATCTCACAACCGTCCTGACTCTCGCGGTCGCTGGTCTGGGCGCAAGTGCCGGCACTCTCTACTTCGCTGGGGTTCTCATCGCGGGCGCGCTGCTCCTTTACGAGCACTCACTGGTGAAGGCCGACGATTTCTCCCGTCTCGACGCTGCGTTCTTCACCATGAATGGCGTGATCAGCATCGTCTTCCTTGGCTTCGTATTCACCGAGCGGTTGCTGCGATGAGCGCGGCTCCGCCGATCGTCGTTGGAATCACTGGTGCGTCGGGCGCGCCGTACGCGGTTCGCCTGCTCCAGCAACTGGCCGCGGCGCACAGACCGGTGTCGCTCATCGTCTCCAGATATGGAATGCGTCTGCTGGAGACGGAGCTGGGGATAGAGTCGATGGACGCCCTGCGCCGCGCGGTGGGGAAGGATGGATGGGATTCCTGCGTCGCTACCTTTAGAAACGATGATCGTGGCGCGCCACCAGCGTCCGGATCATCCGTCACTGCCGGCATGATCGTCTGCCCCTGCTCCATGGGGACGCTTTCCGCGATAAGTGTCGGTGCGTCGAGGTCGCTGATAGAAAGGGCTGCCGATGTCACCTTGAAAGAGCGACGCAAGCTGATTCTCGTTCCGCGAGAAACGCCCTTGAGCGCGATTCATCTCGCGAACATGCTCAGACTGACGCGCGCGGGTGCCGTGGTGATGCCCGCGGCGCCGGGGTTTTATCATCGCCCAAAGGAGATCTCGGAGCTGGTCGACTTCGTAGTGGCGAGAATGCTGGACCAACTCGGGGTCGAGCAGAACCTGGTGAAACGGTGGGGCGGCGGAGCGACCTAGCCGAGTCAGCTGGCCTGCTTAGTCCGCTTCATCTCCTCCGGAAATCGTCGGAACCAGGCCGACAGTAGAAGCAGCTCATCGATCTCGTGGGTTGGCACCTGCGACGCAGGCTTATCGGTCTGGGAGAAAATGTCTTCCACCAGCTGCTTCATGCTGCGCCGATCCTTCGACGATTTCGGCTTCCCCACCTCGGCGCGCACGACGCCACGGCGAATGAGGTAGACGCGATCCTCGCCCTCGTGGCCAGGCACGAAGTACACGAAAGATAGATTCTCCACCGCGAATCTCAGACGGCCGAACTGCGCGCGAAGCGCTTCGAGCCGCTCCAGCTTGTCACGATAGACGCCGGCTCGTTCGTATTCCATCTCTGCGCTGAGCCGCTCCATCTGCGCGCGTAGCATCTCGAGAGGCCCATCGCTGGACCCGTCGAGAAACGCCTTGGCCAGGGCAACTCGCTCGTCGTACTCCGCCGCAGAGCAGCCACCGACGCAGGGGCCGAGGCATTTGGAGATTTCGTGACGGATGCAGCCGGGCGTGCGGGGCGAAAGCTGGAACAGCTCCGTCTGATCGCTGAAGAACATCCTCAGGTCGGTGCGGCAATCCCGGAGCATCACTGCATCGTTGAGCTCCCGGACGGCCTCTCCCACTCGTTGCGCGCCGACGAATGGGCCGTAGTAGATGCTGGCGTCTTCACCCGATGCGCCACGGACGACGATCAGCTTGGGAGCAGGGCCCTTCGTGAGCTTGATGAAGGAGTAGTGCCGTGCGTCGCGCTTCATCGCGACGTTGTACCGAGGCCGAAAGCGCTTGATCAGCCGCAGCTCCTGCAGCAGCGCCGCGAACTCACTCGGGGTGTACTCCCACTCGATCTTTTCGGCCGACCGGAGAATGCGGGCGCCCTTGTCTTCGGGATATGCGCACCGGAAATAGCTGAGCAGCCTGGAGCGTACACGTTTCGACTTGCCGACGTACACCACCTCGCCGTCAGTCGACAACATCCGATAGATCCCGGGACGATCCGCCGCTCCGTCGCGCACGGTGGACCTCATCACGGCGAGCTGTGCGTCGCTGGTCGGCTGGTTTTCCAGGCGCGGAGTTCCCCGAATCATTCTAGTGCTGGCACCTCACGCACATCGTCGTGGCGCGGCCGTCGACGGCGTGAGTCGAGACCAGCTTCGAGCCGCAGCGGTGGCAGGGAAGACCCGCTCGCCCATACACGTCGAGCTTCCCGACGAAGGAGCCGCGCTGGCCGCGGGCGTCACGGTAGTCGCGAAAGCTGGTGCCGCGTGCTTCGATCGCCTCTCCCAGGACGCCGACGATCGAGTCGCGGAGGAGATGGGCTTCCTCCAGCGACACGGATGCGGCCGGCCGCGACGGATCTATACCGGCGCGCCAGAGTGCCTCGTTAGCGTAGATGTTTCCAATGCCTGCGATTTTTTTCTGCTCCATTAAGACTTTCTTGACGGGCTGACTGCTCGCCAGAAGAAGTCCCGATAGATGCGCGCCTGTAAAGGAGCGGTCAAGTGGCTCTATCCCCAGGTTCCCCGAGTATTCGTCGAAACGCTTTTGATTCATCAGCGCGACTGTACCGAGACGACGAACATCGGCGTAGTGGAGATACCTGCCATCGTCGAGCTCGAATCGAAGCGTCGAATAGCTGAGCTCTGCTCCCTTGAAGTTGCCATCGTCGATGAGGAGCGCGCCGGTGAAACGCGGCTGTACCACGAGATGGTCACCGGTATCGAGGTCAAGGACAACGAGCTTCGCGCGTCGCCAGCTCCGGAGGATGGTCGCGCCGCGGGCCCTTTTCGCAAGCGCCCGCGGAGTAACTTCGCGCAAGACGTCAGCTTTGCGGACAGAGACCTTGGTGATCTTCCGTCCCCGGATCGCGCCGTCGAGATCGCGCGCGATCGTCTCTGTCTCAGGTAATTCGGGCACCGCGAGTCAGTTCACGCCAGCCGATGTCTCGCCTGAGCTGTTTCCCCTTGAAGGAAATTTCCTCGGCGTATTCGCGGGAGCGATCGGCAGCGTCGAGTAACTCCTCGCCGACGGCCGTCACGGCGAGAACCCGACCTCCGGCAGTTACGAGATCTCCTGCCGAGTTGAGCGCGGTTCCAGCGTGAAAGAGGTGAATGCCCTCGGCCGGTTCGGGCAAACGGATAACGTCTCCGAGTCGCGGCCTCTCGGGATAACCGTCCGCGGCGACTACCGTTGTGACGGCGGAGAGCGGCTTCCAGTCGGGCACTCGCGCGCTCGCGAGCGAGCCTCCACCTGCCACCGAAGCGATGAGCTCCAGCAACGACGAATCCATCAAAGGCATCAGCGCCTCTGTTTCAGGATCACCAAACCTGCAGTTGAACTCGACGACTTTCGGACCGTCGGGCGTGAGCATCAGCCCCGCGTACAACATCCCTCTGAACGGGCAACCTTCAGCGCGCATCGCCACCAGCGTCGGCCCGATGATCTCGCGCATGACTTCACCGATGAGATCCGCGGTCGCGACTGACGTCGGTGCGTAGGCACCCATTCCCCCCGTATTCGGTCCGAAATCTCCGTCGAGCAGCCGCTTGTGATCCTGTGCGCCGAGAAGAGGAATGGCGCGCTCGCCGTCGGTAATGGCAAAGAGCGAGAGCTCCTCACCCTCCATGAACTCCTCAATGAGGATCTCCCCGCCAGCGTCGCCGAAAACTCGATCGCTCAGCATGGCGTCTATCGCGTGCTCGGCTTCCGCGGAGCTCTGCGCCACGACGACACCTTTCCCGGCAGCGAGACCCGACGCCTTGATGACGACAGGGGTGGCGAACTCCGACAGCGACAGTTTCGCCGTGCGATGATCGGTGTGATGGGTCGCGCGGGCGGTCGGAACTCCCGTGCGCATCATCAGCTCTTTGGCAAACCGCTTGGATGTCTCGATTCGGGCCGCTTCCCGGGTCGGGCCGAAAATCGGCAGCCCCCGCGACTGGAAGAGATTCACTATACCTGCTTCGAGCGGCCCTTCCGGTCCCACGATAGTGAGATCCACACGCTCGGCCTCTGCTAGCCCCGCGAGCTCCTCGAGCTTGCCCGATGCGATCGGGACGCAGCGGGCGATGGCCGCGATGCCAGGATTCCCCGGTGCGGCAATGAGATCGGAGCCCGGATCGTCGCGGCGCAGTTTCCAGGCGAGCGCATGCTCGCGCGCGCCGCCGCCGACGATCAGAATCTTCATCC
>JALYYH010000056.1 GCA_030946665.1 Gemmatimonadota bacterium | reverse complement strand
TACCCACCAGCCGCGTCGCTGCCCGACTGTCGCCCGCCTTCCAGCGGTCGATAAGCTCCATGTCGGTCTCTTCGGGCCTGCCTTCGGGGCTTGGAATCATGGAGCCTCATCCGGTAGACGCTTCAGACAGCCCACCGTTAAGGCCGATTGACCACGTATATTCGGCCTCATAGCTTCGCGCTCATCGCACCAAAAGCTACCACTCCGAGGCCAGCCTGACCCCACCACCCGCTCGCGCAGCCCCGGAGCGCATCTCCCATCGGGGCGCCCACGACAAATTCCCGGAGAATTCGATTCCGGCTTTTCTCCGCGCGGTGGAGCTCGGCGCGGATGGGATTGAGCTCGACGTCCACGCGACTCGTGATGGCGTGGTCGTTGTTCATCACGATCCAGACATCGGTAGCAGACTCCAGAGAGGACGCGCGAAACAGGCCATCGCCGAGTTGACGGCCAGCGATCTCGCGCGCTTCCCACTCGCTGATGGGATCATTATTCCCACTCTCGGGGATGTTCTGGACGCTATTGGTCACAAGGCGACGGTCTATGTGGAAATAAAAGGACAGGACATTGAGCCACTGGTGCTCAGATGCATCCGCGGATCGAACGTGACCTGCGCGGTGCATTCCTTCGACCATCGTGCCGTTGCAACCGTGAAAAAGATCTTCCCCGCACTTCGAACCGGCGTTCTGGAAACTGTGCGACACGCGGATCCCGTGGCGGCACTCGAGTCGACGGGAGCGGTGGACCTGTGGCAAGAGGTTGGCACTATCGACGAGGACCTGGTGGTTCGGGTACACGCGCACGATGCCAGGGTCGTGGCGTGGACGTCCAACCATCCGCGCCAGTGGAAAGCGCTCCGAGCCATCGGCGTTGATGCCATCTGTACCGATCGCATAGCGGACCTCGCCACGTTCGGCTGGTGACTGCGCCAGCTTACTGCGATTGAGAATCCAAAACTTTCGGAGAAAACTCCTTCACGTGCTTACCTCGGCCGCGAAAAAAATGTCGTGGTCTGAAGCGGAGCCCCGTTCGATTTCACAAAAAAAAAGGCTCCCGGCTTTCCGGTAGCCTTTTTTCGCTCTTGGTCGAACGCTCAGCTCGGAGAGCTGGGATAGTTTTCGTTCGGAGAGGACGCGCTGCCGCCCGTTGTCGTTGACGCCTCTCGTGAGGCCGCTGACTGCTGGCGTCTCAGCTCGATCTCGGCTTCGAGGCGAGCGGCTTCGATATCGTGCGTCTCGAGGGTCGCGCTCAAGCGGTCATAGGTGGCGGCGTCGAGATCCCTTCCGCTTTTCCTGGCTCGGTACACTGCGTATCCAAGCGACTGCGCAGCCTTGTCGGCAAGCTGGCGGGTGCGGAAGGCTTCGAGTCGCGTCTTTCCGTCGTCAAAGGCGTCTTGCGCCGCCTTTCCGGCGCGGTCGAGCTCCTGTTTCAGTCTGTCGAGCAATGGCATCGTCGTCTCGCGTAAGAGGTAGCTGCAGTTAATCTTACGCAAAATCACAGCCCGAGGTTTCGCAACCGAGCTGCAGCTTAAGATCAGGGACAAAAAAAGCCCCTCTCGGGGCTTTTTCTTCAATTATCTCCGCTTAAGCGGCGGTCTCGGCGTTCGGATAGACGCTCACCTTGTAACGCGTTTTGCTCTTGTGCTCGAACTTCACGACGCCATCGATCAGCGAATAGATCGTGAAATCGGTGCCCACGCCGACGTTGCGGCCCGGGTGCCATTTCGTTCCGCACTGGCGGACGATGATGTTGCCGGCCACGACCTTCTCGCCGCCGAACTTCTTCACGCCGCGGTACTGCGGATTGCTGTCGCGTCCGTTGCGTGACGAGCCCACACCTTTCTTATGCGCCATTACTTCTCTCCCCCGCTCTTCTTGCCGAAGGAGATATCCTTGATGCGGACCTCGGTGAATCCCTGCCGATGGCCCTGCTTTTTCGCGTAGTTCTTGCGACGCTTCATCTTGAAGACGACGATCTTGTCTCCCTTTCCATGCTTCACGATTTCGGCGGTGACATGGGCGCCCTTGACGCCGGGCGCACCGACGTGCGTCTTGTCGCCCTCGGAGCCGAGGATGACGTCGTCAAACGTGATCTTTGACCCAGCTTCGCCGGGAAGCGTCGGAATTCTGATCGTTTTGCCCGATTCGGCGCGGTACTGTTTCCCGCCCGTTCTGATGATTGCGTAAGTCATGGACTTTGTTGCGGTTAAGTGTCGCAGTACAGCCTTGAAAGTTAAACGGGGACTTCGCCAGGGTCAACTAGCGTCCAACCGGAGAAGAGTGGCTAGGCTATGGCGTACTGCTGCGTCACGTCCCTGCCCTGCGCCTTCACAACCAGCTTGAACTCATCTGGCTTGAGCAGCGGATCGTCCCTGAACTCGAGTGAGAAGTTCGCCGCCTTCTGAAGCTTCTGCGCCAGATCGCGCTCCTGCTCGAGCACGTACATCGCGACATCCGGGTGCAATTTCACCAGCAGATTGTCGCGGCGCCCTTCCACCGCCATTCGCTTCACCGAGCGCTCCATTCGACGAACGATGGTTTCCGGAGTCAGGACTCGGCCCGTTCCGTTGCAGGTCGGGCAGGCTTCCGTCGACGATTGGTAGTGGCTCTGGCGCACGCGCTGACGCGTCATCTCGATCAGACCCAGATCACTCACGGCAAAGGCTTTGGTGCGGGCCCGATCGCGCGATAGGTGCTGCCTCAGCTCCTGAAGAACCCGCTCGCGGTTTGCCTTGGTTTCCATGTCGATGAAATCGCAGACGATAATTCCGCCCACATCGCGTAGCCGAAGCTGCCGGGCAACTTCCTGAGCGGCTTCCATGTTCGTGCGAAGAACCGTTTTTTCAGGGTCTTTCTTGCCGGTGTAGCGACCGGAGTTCACGTCGATCGAAACCAGTGCTTCGGTCGGCTCGATGATCAGATATCCGCCCGAAGGAAGATCGCACCGACGCTTGAAGATGTCGCGGATCTCCGACTCGATTCCGGCGGTGTCGAACAACGGCACCTGGGCGTCGTGCAACTTCACCCGCGAAATGAGATCCGGAGCGATCTCCTTGAGGTAGCCGACGATCTCGTTGTAGACCTGCTTCGAATCCACCGCCAGGCTGTCGACCTTGTCGCTGAAGATGTCGCGAACGAGTCCGCGAGTAAGTCCGCTCTCGCGGTTGACGAGGGACGGCGCCTTCTGGAAGTGCATCTTCCGTTTGATCTTCTTCCACTGGGCCATGAGACTATCCAGCTCGCGCTGGAGCATCTCTGGCGTCACATCTTCGCTGACGGTCCGGACTATCACGCCCCCCGACTTGTCGGGAAGACTGTTCTGAACCTGTTCCTTGAGGCGCGCGCGCTCCGCCGAGGATCCGATCTTTCGGCTGACTCCAACCTTGGAGGAGTCAGGGATGTAGACGAGGAAGCGGCCGGCCAGAGAGATCTGGGCAGTTACCCGGGGGCCCTTCGTCGATATCGGCTCCTTGGAGATCTGGACCAGAATCTCCTGCCCGCGCTTTAGCGCTTCCTGAATCGGGGGCGCCTTGCTTCGGCGGCCGTTCCCGTTGCTTCCGTTGCCGTTTTTCTTGTCGACGGGCTCTTCGCTCTCGTCGTCGTCTTCGTCCTCGTCTTCCGCCTCATCGGCCGACTGGCGAACCAGATCGGAAGCGTGAAGGAAGGCGCTTTTCTCAGTGCCTATGTCGACGAATGCGGCCTGGATCCCCGGAAGTACGGCATCGACGCGGCCAAGATAGATGTCACCCACCATGCGTCGGTTGTCTGGACGGTCTACGAGGAGCTCAACGAGCTTCCCGTCCTCCAGAATCGCAATCCGCGTTTCACGCGCGGCCGCGTTTATGAGGATTTCTCTTTTCATTGTTGCCGCCTCACCACAATGCTCGGCGACTCGACGAGCGAAGCGGAGGACGGTCCAAAAAAGTCCGCGCGGTCGTGCTACAGGGCCGCGTTATGATTTTCTGAGAACTTCACTTTCGTCGCTCCCTGGCCATGTGTCCGGGACTCGCGAGTCGCGCGAGTACCCCATGGATGGGGAGCCAGTCAGTGACCACAATCTACCGTCGAACCGAGTGTTTCCGCAACGGCGACAACAACTTACGAGAGCGGACTCGAGTCAGTTCCGTACCGCGGCGCGTGGCAAAATATGTGACGCGCCGGGTCAGAGTCCGGTCACAGTTCTATAGATGAGCCAAGCGATCACCAGTACAAAGGTGAGCCCCGCCTTCCACTCGCCGTGCTTCATATAAAGGTCTAGGCTGAATCCCCCATCGTCGGAGTCAGGGTGAGTGGCCTTCCACGGTGTCGGCCTCGGCACGAACGCGGGCACATTGGCGGCGTAGGCTTCATACCGCGTCGGAAATCGTCCAGCGATGTTGGCCTTTTCACGCTGCATCGTCGGCGCATAGATCAGCACGAAGAAAGCGACTACCAGCAGCAGCAGCGCCCAATGGGCTGCGATTGCGAACCCTGCCGCGATCAGGAAGCTGCCGAAGTAGAGGGGGTTCCGGGTATGGGCGTATGGCCCCGTCGTAGCCAGTCTTTCGTTCTTGGAGATGTGGCCTGAGGCCCAGGCACGAACGAGAACGCCCACGAGAGCAATGGTCCCTCCAACAGCTAGGGTCGGCGGAGTCGGTCGAGCGAAAATCAGATAGGTAATGCCGAGTATGAATCCAAGGGGAAGTCGAACGCGCTTGGCGATCTCGGAGTAGGTCAATCCGCGAGCTCCTTCAGAAGGTGCCGGGCAATTACGAGTCGCTGGATCTCGGAGGTACCCTCGCCGATTTCGCAGATCTTGGCGTCGCGGAACATTCGCTCAACGGGGTATTCCTTGGTGTAGCCATAACCGCCATGGATCTGGATTGCCTTGATTGTGGTCCTCATCGCCAGCTCCGAGCAATACAATTTGGCGATCGCGGCCGCCTTGCTGAAGGGCTGTTTGTTCTGGGCGAGCCACGCGGCGTGAAACATCAAATGCTTCGCTGCTTCGATCTCCGTCGCCATGTCGGAGAGCTGGAACTGAATGCCCTGAAAGTTCGAGATCGGCTGACCGAACTGCTTTCGTAGCGTCGAATACCTGAGCGATTGCTCGAACGCGCCCTCGGCAATTCCAAGTGATAGCGCCGCGATTCCGACTCTACCGGCATCGAGCGTCCGCATGAAGTTGTTGAATCCTTCGCCTTCGTCGCCGAGCAGGTTTTCAGCTGGTACTTCCACGTCCTCGAATATCAGCTCACGGGTGTCGGAGGCGCGCCAGCCAAGCTTGTCTTCCTTCTTGCCGGCCCGAAATCCCTGCATCGGAGGCAGCGAATCGTCGTGACCAATACCGAGGCCTTGTGCCTTGTCGAGATCACTCGCTTCCTTGGTGACGATGAAAGCGCTGATTCCTTTGGTGCCTTGGCCAGGACTGGTGACAGCGGTGACCACGAAAATCTCGCCGACGCCGCCGTGGGTGATGAAGATCTTGGTACCGTTAAGGATGTAGCTGGAGCCTTTGCGGACCGCGGTTGACCGGGTACTGGCGGCATCGCTGCCCGCGCTCGGCTCGGTCAGGCCGAACCCGCCGAGAACCTTTCCCGTGGCAAGCGGCGGCACGTACCGTTTCTTCTGCGCCGCTGTTCCGAAGTTGACGATCGGTGAGGTACCGAGCGTGGTGTGCGCGGAAATCGTGATGGCGTGCGAAGCGTCGATCTTGGCCATCTCGTTGATCACGATCATATAGCTCAGGAGATCGAGCCCCGCGCCGCCCAGCTCTTCGGGCCACGGGATCCCGAGCAGACCGAGCTCTCCCATCTTCTTGACGTTCGCCCACGGAAATTCTGCCTTCGCGTCGAGCTCGGCGGCTACCGGCGCCACCTCACTGCGGGCAAACTCGCGCACCATGTTGCGAACTGCCAGGTGCTGTTCGGTGAAGTAGAGCGAATCATCCATAAGATTCTGGCGGGTGCTGCTACTTGATCTCTGTCGCGGGAAAATTCTCGGGATAGAGCGAGACGCGGACGTAATTGTCGGTGCGCAGATATTTTTGGGCGGCGCGCTGCAAGTCCTGAGCGGTCAGCGCGGAGATGAGCTTCTCTCCATTCAGAATCTCCTCGAGCGGCCATTGGTTCTGGTCGAAACTGGAGATCTGCGCCAGCCAATAGTTGTTCTGCTTGAGCGCCGTCTCCCGCGACCTGAGTGCCGCCTCCTTCACCTTCGTAAGGTAGTCGGGCGTGGTGCCGAAACGCTTCACGCTGTCGATTTGTGCCAGCGCCGCGGCGGTCAGAGCTTCCAACCGCTCCGGGGCTGATCCGAAGCCGATCGAGAATCGGTACGACGGCTGAGGATCCCGTGTCGCGCTCGGAGCGACGCTCACTCCGTAAGTGCCGCCAAGGTTCTCGCGAAGCGCTTCACGCAGCTTGATGTTGAGCAGCTCAGCCAGCGCGTTCAGGTAATACCGGTTCTGCCTGGAGTACTCGAACGGTCCCGTGAATACGAGGGCAGTGCGCGCCTTCGGCTCCGCGCCTTTCCTGACGACACGCTGGACCACGCCCGTCGGCGGGCGAACGCCGGTGTCACGCCACGTTTCCTTCCTTCCGGTCGATGGAAGGGACCCGAGCCACTTGGCTACGAGCGGCTTGATCGAGTCGGGAGTGAAGTTGCCGACGAAGACGAACGTGAACCCGCTCGCATCGGCGAATCGTTCCTTGTAGAAGTCGTAGGACTTGAAAGGATCAATGCGGTCCAGCACGGCAGCCGACACCGGCTGCTCACGGATGGAGTGCTGCGCCATCGTCACTTGCAATGTGTCGCTGAACGCCGCTTCCGGACTGGCGCTCCGGTTGGCGAGGACTCCCTTAAAGCGTCCGATGAAAGTATTGACGAGAGAGGTATCGAGTCGCGGCTGCGTGAAATAGAGGTAGACGAGCTTTAGCATCGTGTCGATGTCGCGCTGGGAGCCAGCGCCAGAGATGCCCTCGCTCAAATCGTCGATGCTGGGTGAAACGCTGACCTGTTTGCCGGCGAGATATTTCTGCAGATCCACGACCGTGAACTTTCCGACTCCGCTCGTCAGCGGTATGAGATCTGCGGCGCTCGCAGCTATGTAGCCGGCGTCGGGCAACAGCGATGCGCCGCCCGGACTGTATCCCGCGAAGGTGATCTGGTCGGCATTGAAGTCCGTCGGCTTGAGGAGCACGCGCACACCGTTCGAGAGCTTCCATTCGGTGACGCCAGCGGCCTTGATCTGCCGCTCTGACACGACGGTGCCGGGGGCAGGCTCCTTCTCCACGAGGTGCTGGGCCGGAGCCACCTCGGTGTAGGCGCCGATATCAGCGCCCTTCACAGCATCGAACGCGAGCAGCAGCTCCCCCCGAGTGGGATTGACGATGCCCGGCTTGTCGGGGGACGTAGTTGCCAGCACTCTGTTTTTGTTGGTCATCCACTCCCCGGCAAGCCTGTTCACCTCGGCGAGGGTGATGGTGGGCAGGAATTGCTTGATCGCGACGAGGTCATAGGCGATGCTGGTCGACGGCTCCGACCCGAGAAACGACGAGACGTAGGATTCGGCGTACACATTCGAGTTCGTTTTTTCGCGCTCAGCGTACGCCTGTTCGATTCCGCGCTGGAAATCCTTCTTCGCGCGGTCGAGCTCGGGCTGAAGGAATCCGAATCGTCTGACGCGCTCACCTTCGGCGAGCAGGGCGTTGAGTCCCCTCGGAATCCCGTTGTCGGCAACGATCGCAGTGAGCGAGAACGATTCCGCCGAGCGGACGAGGTCACCCT
>JALYYH010000046.1 GCA_030946665.1 Gemmatimonadota bacterium | reverse complement strand
AGATCCTTGATGCCCTGCTCGTGCAAGAGCTCGACGAGCCGACGGCGCGGGCCCCGCATCTCGTGCTCTACGGCCGCTGCCACCAGGACTCCGACGATGCGAGCATCGCGTGATGGGTGAGGTCGAGATGCAGAGGCGTGACAGATATGTAGCCTTCCTGGATCGCCCGGAAATCCGAGTTTTCCTCGCCCGACCACGCGATCGACCCACCGCCGATCCAGTAAATCTGTCGACCCCATGGATCCTGCATTGGCTTGAGCGAATCGGAATAGACTCGCCTGCCGAGCTGCGTCAGCCGGACACCACGAATCTCGGCACCACGCAACGGCGGAAGATTTACGTTGAGAAGAGTATTCGACGGAAATGCGCGAAGAGAAAGCACGTGCTTCAACAGATCGCGCAGTGACTCGATCTGGTCGCGCAGCATGCTGACGTCAGCCCGCAAATCGCCGCCGGCGAAGGAAATTGCCAAGGATGGGATGCCGAGGGAGAGTCCCTCCATCGCGGCCGCGACAGTGCCGGAATAGAGGACGTCTTCGCCCATGTTCTGGCCGTGATTTATTCCGCTCAGGACGAAGTCCGGTCGCTCCGGCATTAGAGCTTCCACAGCCAGCATGACGCAATCGGTCGGGGTCCCATCGACCTGGAATTTTCTTTCGCCGCGCTCGATGGGTCGGATGGGATGGTGCAACGTGAGAGAATGACTGGTGGCACTCTGCTCACGATCGGGGGCGACCACGGTGATCTCTCCCAACGGCTCGGCTGCCTCGATCAGGCAGGCGAGTCCATAGGCCAGGATCCCGTCGTCGTTGGTGCACAACAGTCTCAACGCTTGATGATCCCGGCGCGGTGGCGCCACAGCACTTTTATCACGAGCCACGCGTCGCGAAATTCGCGGAAATAGCTCGGCGCTCCATAAATCGTTGAGATCGGCACGTTGACCGTCGTAAAGCCCGCTCGAGCCGCCCGAATGATGAAGTCTGTCTCGTACTCGTAGCGATCACCTACCGCGTGGACTTTACGCAGCACCTCTGCTTTCATCGCGCGATAACCCGACTGACTGTCGCGAACCTTTCCGCCCGACACGGCACGCGTGGCGGCGGAGGAGATCATGTTGGCGACTCGCCGATGCTTCGGCACGGCCTTGCCGGAAAGGTCTCGTGTACCGATGACAATGTCCGCGCGATCGAGGGCGCCAACTATCGCCGGCGCAAATGCGCCATCATGCTGCCCGTCAGAATCGATTGTGAGCACGGCGGCAGCGCCCTTTCTCAGCGCTGCATCGAATCCAGCCCGCAAGGCCGCGCCCTTGCCCTGGTTCTGATCGAACTCGATAGTCTCGTCGGCGACGGTCCGCAGGAGCTTTCGGGAGCCATCGGTCGATCCGTCGTCGACGCCGATGATCAGTGCTCCTGGCAGATTGCGCCGAACATCCTTCACGACCTTCGCCAACGTCGGCTCCGCGTTGTACACGGGAACGATTACGACCAGAGGCTCCATCAATTTTCGCTCCTCTTTAGGCTGCATCAATCTTCACTCCTCTTTTCTTCGACCTGGCCGTCGAGAATCGCCAGGATGGACCGGAGATCGCTCTCCATGGACTCGACCGCCTGCGAATCCAGTGCCGCGCGTGCCACGCTCTTCAGCTCACCGCTTTTCCTGTAATCATCTATTTTCTGGCGCGCACCATCGATCGTGTACTTCTCGGCATAAAGAAGCTGCTTCACCAGCATGATGAGCTCGATCTCGCGCCGCTGGTAGACGCGATTTCCCGACCGATTCTTCGCCGGATGCAGAAACTTGAACTGGCTCTCCCAGTAACGCAGCACGTGCGGCTTCAAGTCCGTTAGTGTGCACACATCGCCAATGGAAAAAAACTCCTGGACCGGTTCCTTCGGTTTCATTCGTCCACCTCCGAACGGAGCTCTCTCGACATGAGGGCAGCTATGGCGCTACGCACCGGCTGGCCCTCGAACAGTACGCGATTCACGGTATCCACGATCGGCATTTCGACTCCTTCGCGCGCCGCAAGCTGGCGGGCGCTCTGCGCGGTGACCACTCCTTCCGCCACCGTTTCTGTCTCCTGCAAAATTTCCTCGAGCTTTCTTCCCTTCCCGAGCTCGAGTCCGACCGCCCTGTTTCGACTAAGCGATCCGGTGCAAGTCAGCACGAGGTCGCCGAGTCCCGCGAGTCCGGCGAAGGTGCTCTGTTCCGCTCCCAACGCCATGCCAAGCCTGGTCATTTCGGCGAGGCCGCGCGTGATGAGCGCGGCCCTGGCGTTGAAGCCGAGTCCCAGTCCTTCGGCGATACCTGTTGCGACTGCCATGACGTTCTTCAAGGCGCCGCCCAGCTCGACGCCCGTGACATCGGTGTGTGTGTATACCCTGAAGTAAGTAGAGCTGAACGCGCGCTGCGTGAGGGCCGCTGCATCCTCGCTCCCGGACGCCACCACTACCGCGGTCGGCTGGCATTTCACGACCTCCGCGGCGAAGCTCGGGCCCGAAAGGGCAACGACGGTCGCGCCAGGAAGCTCATCTTCCACCACCTCGGTCATGAGCGACAGGGTTTCGCGCTCGAGACCTTTCGTCGCAATCACAATTGGTGTCTTGTTTCGAAGAGAGCCTCGCGCCGATTTGACGATCGGACGCAATACCTGCGAAGGTGTCGCCAATATCACCAGCTCCGAGCCGTCGACGGCCTTCTGTAGGTCGCCCAGGGCAGTCAGCGTGGGAGCGAGTGCATGACCGGCAAGAAAGCGAACGTTTTCGTGCTTGTTGTTGATCGACTGAACGACATCGGGCTCGTACGCCCAGACCATCACCTGGTGTCCGTTGCGCGCAAGCAGATCGGCGAGCGCGGTGCCCCACGCGCCCGCGCCCACGACAGCGCAGCGCATCAGGCTGCTCCCTCTTTCTTGACGAACCGATGCTCTTGACCACGACGCAATCGACCGATGTTGGCGCGATGCGTCCAGAACACGAACGATGCTATAAGTACACTGGCGAAGAAAACGGGAGACCGCGGATCCCGTGACAACGCGAGGATTGCAATGGGTAGAACAGCAGCGCCCAACAGCGACGCAAGGCTCACGTATCGCGTGAAGTAGAAGGCGGTAATCCAGACTACTTCCGCGATCAGCATCGGGGCGAAGGCGAGAGCGAGGAAAACACCGCTCGCTGTAGCCACTCCTTTGCCGCCCCCTTTTCCCAGCAGAAATATCGGTTTGACGTGACCGAGTATTGCCGCGGCGCCATAAACGAGGGCCCAGATTTCCGGGTGAAGCGTATCCGTGTATCGCGGCAGAAAATACACGGGGAGAAATCCCTTGAGGAGATCGGTCAGAAAAACCACCGCGCCGATTTTCGCGCCAAGGACTCTGACGACATTCGTCGCGCCAAGGTTGCCGGAGCCGTGCCTTCGCAGATCGACTCCGCGAACTTTGCCGGCCAGGTACGCCGACGGTATCGAGCCGGCGAGATAGGAGAGAATGACGCCGACTATCGGCGACATCTACGCAGATTTTCTACGCATGATGATGCGAAGGGGGTTGCCGCGAAAACCCCACGCTTCACGAAAGCTGTTGTGCAAGTAGCGGACGTAATGCTCCTGAACGAGATCCGGATTGTTTCCGAAAACGGCAATCGCCGGAGGTGCTGTCTCCACCTGCGTCGCGTAGTTCAGCTTGATCTCGCGTCCCGCCGCCTGCGGCGGCTGTCGCCGACCGACGATCTCTGCCAGAGTGGTATTGACCTGCGAGGTGCTGATTCTCTTGTGCCGCTCGGCATCCACCTCGAGCAGGAGGTCGAGGATCTTGGTCACTCGCTGACCGCTGAGCGCAGACGTGAACACGAAAGGGACGAACTTGAGGAAGGGAGCCTTCTCCTGCGCCTCCTTCTCGAACGTTGCGGCGGTGTTGTTCTCCTTCTCCTTCAGGTCCCACTTGTTCACCACGACGATGAGTCCGCGCCCGCTTTCCCAGGCCAACGCCGCAATCCTGAGATCCTGGTTGTGGAGCCCTTCCACCGCGTCGAGTACGAGAATGCAGATATCGGCTCGCTCGATTGCCCGGCGCGTCCGCAGCGCGGAATAGAACTCGATCCCGTCCTCGACTTTGGACTGGCGGCGCAGCCCTGCGGTGTCGACGAAAATGACCTCGCGTCCGTGAAACGCCATTGGCGTATCGATCGCATCGCGGGTGGTGCCCGCTTCGTCGGCGACGACGAGTCGCTCCTCACCGAGGAGGCGGTTGATGATCGAGGATTTGCCGACGTTCGGACGACCGACCACGGCTACTCTGAGCGCCTCGGGCGCTTCTTCCGCGACAACCGGGATTCGCTCGACGAGCACATCGAGCATATCTCCGGAGTTTTTTCCGTTGATTGCCGAGACGGGCACCGGATCGCCGGCACCGAGCTCGTAGAACTCGTAGAAATCGGTGGTCGACGGATCGTCGACCTTGTTAGCAACCAGCACCCATGGCTTTCGCGCCTCGCGCAAAAGGTCCACCACGCGTCTGTCGCTGGGATGCAGGCCGGTTTTCGCGTCGACCACCAGCATCAGGAGATCCGATTCCTCGATCGCCTGATGCACCTGCCGCTTGATCTCAAGATCCATGGGGATGCGGGGATCGTCGGCAAGCCCCCCGGTGTCCACGAGCCAGAATTGCCGCCCGTTCCATTCCGCGCGTGCGAAGTGTCGATCCCGCGTGGTGCCTGCTTCGTCGCTCACAATCGCGCTGTGATCGCCGACAATGCGGTTGAAAAGGGCGGATTTCCCCACGTTGGGACGTCCGACCACGGCAATTACTGGAAGGTTCACGCCGGCACCCCGCTCTCTTCGGACTCGAGCACATCGATGAAGTCATATGACGGGAAGATGGGCATGGGCAAAGCCGCTCTCACATTCACCAGAGTGTAATCGTCCAGAAAAACGCCATCCTCATTAATAGTCTCTGCCGGGATGAGCGCTATATCCAGATCGTCACGACCCTGGAGCGCGCCGACAATATCCTTCCCGACGAGCAATCCAGCCGTGGTGATGGTCGGACCGAACAGGGAGCTCTCGGCAACAATCAGCTCGAAATTGGCGCCGCTTACGCCGCTTATGCTCTCGAGCAATGGCTTCATCGATGGGGCCATCGCAAGACCGGTGACGACGCCGATTCGCTGGCCATCGCGTCGCGGCAAACGTTCGAGCCCGGCAGCGACACGCATCCGCAGCGAGGTCACCGAGCCCACGCCGTTTTCGATCTGAGCGAAATCACCATAGTGCTTGGCACCGGGCAGGTCACGATCGGCGAGCATGTACAGCTCGTCGGAGCCAAATATCCACGTCTCGCCGCGCTGCTTCATCGCCCGCGCGCCCCAGCGCTCGACCCGCTGGAGTATGGCGCGCGCCGTGTCCCGATCCATTCGCTTCCCTGAATACAGATGCGAGAACTGGGTGAGTCCCACGGGGACGACCGCGGCGGAAAGGATCGCCCCGCTCATGTTCCACAAGTCAGTCAGCGATTCTTCGAGAATTTCATCGTCGTTGAGTCCGGGAACAATCACCATCTGGCAGTGGAACTGGATCCCGCCCTCAGCCAGGCGCGAGAGCTGAGACTTGATGTCAGGCACGCGCGTGTTGTTGAGCAGGACCTTTCGCGTCTCGTGGTTCGTCGCGTGCACGGAGACGTAGAGCGGCGACAGCCTGTACTCGAGAATTCGCGCGATGTCCCGTTCCTTGACATTCGACAACGTGGCAAAGTTTCCGTAGGCGAAGGACAACCGGTAGTCGTCATCGCGAATGTAGAGGGGATTTCTCAGACCGGCCGGCAGACCCTCGATGAAGCAGAACTCGCAGCGGTTGGCGCAGCGGCGAACCGCCGGAGGCTCGAGAGAAACGCCGAGCGGCTCGCCGTCGAGTCTCTCCAGCTCATTGATGACCGGCTCGCCATTCGGCTGGCGCGCCTCGATCGCCAGCTCCTCGTCGGCGGTAAGAAATTCCCAGTCGAGGAAGTCGGCGACGGGCCTCCCGTTCACCGTCAGCAGCTCGGTGCCGGGCAATATGCCGAACTCGTCCGCGATGCTGTTTTTGTCGATTCGGGAGACTCTGACCATAGCTCAAGTAATTTAGAGCTATATGGGGCGAAATCAAGTAACCAACGGGCTTTAGCTCGTCTCTCGTGCGTGCCGGCAGCCGGCTGAGCCGCTAGACCGAGGAGGTCGCGGCGAGCGACTCCAGAAGCCTCCGAGCGCGCTCCGCATTGAAACCCGGCAGCTTCGCGATCGCCCCTTCCCCCGCGTCTCTGACCCCTTGCACGCTTCCGAATTCCCGAAGCAGTTGCCGGCGCTTGACCGGGCCGATTCCCGGCACCTTGAGGAGCTCTGACGTCACCGTGCGCATTGTTCGGCGCTTCCGGTTGTAGGTGACCGCAAACCGATGGGCCTCGTCGCGCGCCTGCTGCAAAAGACGGAGCCCCGACGACCGGCGCGACAGCTTCAGGGGCTCCTCGCGACCCCAGACAAAGATCTCCTCCTCCCGCTTGGCAAGACTGATCAGCGACCGCTCAGTGAGGCCAAGCTCGGCAAGAGCCGCGTGCGCGGCGGACAACTGCCCTTTGCCACCATCGATCAGGATGAGGTCAGGAAGCGGTTTTTCGTCCCTGATCCGCCGGTCGAAGTACCGACGAACAACCTCGTGCATTGACGCGAAGTCGTCGGTGCCCTCGACTGTCTTCACCTTGAATTTTCTGTACTCCGAGCGCTTGGGCCGCGCATTCTCGAACCATACGCAAGAGCCGACAGTATCGGTTCCCTGAGTAGTCGAAATGTCGAAGCAGGCGAGCGATCGTGGGAGGCGCTGCAGCCCAAGCTCTCGTCCCAGCTCGTAGACCGGGTCACCCGCCCTTTCCTCCGCTTCCATCGATGAGAGCTTCAGCTCCTCCAACAAGTGTCGCGCGTTTTGCTCTGCCAGGTCAATCAGCTCGCGCCGCGGACCGCGCTGCGGAATCTGGATCCTGCTGTCGGGCAACGACTGTTCGATCAGCTCGCGATCGGGAAAGTCGAACGGCAGCAGCAGCTGACGCGCTTTCTCATGCATGCTCACGTAGCTGCCCGCGAGGAAGATTGACATCACGGCCGTATCTTCCTCTCCTTCGACGTGCTCTAGAAACCGGTGCTCCCGCGATAGCAGCTTGCCAGCACGAATTCGCAGGATGGTCACACACGCATCGTCGCCATCACGTGCGTAACCGATCACATCGCGGTCGCCGCCCTCGACCTCGAGAACAACGGTAGGCTCCTCCATCTGCTCGAGATGATGGAGCACGTCGCGCAGCTCAGCCGCCCGCTCGAAATCCAGCTGCTTCGCCGCGAGGTCCATTCGCTCCTTCACCCTGCGGACTACCTCGTCTGGCCTTCCGGAAAGAAACAGCACGACCTCATCGATCATCGAGCGGTAGTCGTACTGTGATTGCGCCAGAATGCACGGCGCCTTGCAGCGCTTGATGTAGTAGTCGAGGCACGGTCGCTCCGGCATCTGTGCCGGCATGTCGTAGTTGCAGCTACGGACGGTGAAGATTCGCTTCACCACGTTCAACGCGCGGCGCATCTGCCCGACGTCCGTGTACGGGCCGAAGTACCGCGCGGCGTCGTCCTCGAGACGCCGGGTTACGAACACCCGCGGAAACGGCTCCTGTAAAGTGACCTTGATGTACGGGTACGACTTGTCGTCGCGCAGCGCGATGTTGAAGCGGGGACGGTATTCCTTGATCAGGTTGGCTTCGAGGATGAGCGCGTGGGCCTCGCTGGGGACCACGATGGTATCGAGGTCGGCAATGAGGCCAACCA
>JALYYH010000037.1 GCA_030946665.1 Gemmatimonadota bacterium | reverse complement strand
GTCCCATCTCGTTGGGAACTCGATTAGGGTTCGGAGTCCCCGCCTGCGGGCTCGCGGAACTCGCGCCGCTCCCCTGCGTAGTGGAGATTGGACCCGCGAGGTCTCCAGCGGTGTTTGATGGTTGATTGGCGGCCGCTACTTTTTGCGCGTTCTGGTCCGGAGTTCCGGATGAGGCAGCAGCGGCCGAAGCCGATTTCGTCCCGCCCTTGCAGGCGAGCGCGAGGAAGATGACTGAGACTACGAGAGGACGGTACATTTTTTCGAATGTGTTGAGATTTATGGGCAGGCGCAGTGTGATCCTGCACGGCCTGCTCGCAATATGTATTCTAGCGGTTTACTTCACCGATCTATGGCTGGGCACCTGCGGGTTCGACGGCTGCCCCACGCCGCGCGCCATCCAGACCTTCCAGCCTGATCAGGGCGGCCGCATCCTGGACCGCTACAATCGCGTCATGGGACGGTTAGAAACCATACGGCGCGTCAATGTTCCGCTCAGCGCCGTCCCCGGCTTCGTCCAGCAGGCCTTCATCGCCACCGAAGACAGGCGCTTCTATCAGCACGGTGGGCTCGACTGGCGCGGATTCTTCCGCGCAATCGTCACCAACATCAAGGCCGGCCGCACGCGCGAAGGGTTCAGTACCATCACCATGCAGGTCGCGCGCAACACCTTCGCAGTGAGAAAGTATCCGGCGCGCTCGCTCCGGCAGAAGCTCACCGAGCTCAGGCTGTCGAGGCTCATCGAGCACTCGCTCACCAAGCAGCAGATCCTCGAGCTCTACTTCAACGTCATCTATATGGGCAACGGGGTTTACGGAATCGAGGCGGCGAGCAGAGACCTGTTCGGTAGAAACGTCAATCAGATCACCCTCCCCCAGGCAGCGATGCTGGCGGCACTTCCCAAAGCACCCTCCGCCTACACACCGCGCCGCCACCCCGACCGCGCCATCGCTCGGCGCAATCTCGTCCTCAGCCTGATGGTGAAGGAAGGATACGTGTCGACGAACAGACTGCCGGGCCTCCAGGCAGCGCCTCTGCGCATCGCGCGTGACGAGTTCAGACCGACGGATCCGAACGATTCGTACGCGCTGGACGCGGTTCGGGCCAAGGTCGATTCAGTCATTCAAGGGGGGTCGCTTGATATCATCGACCTCACTGTTCGCACCACGCTCGACCGAAGCGCCCAGCTCGCCGCGGATCGCGCAGTCAGTCGCCAGGCAGCGGCAATCCAGGCGGAGACGGGCCGTCGCGCCCGGGTCCAGGGGGCGATGGTCGCGATCGATCCACGCAATGGTGACATCCGCGCGATGAGCGGGGGACGACAATACGAGCGCGGCAGTTTCAATCGCGCATTGTTCGCGCATCGCCAGCCCGGATCTGCCTTCAAGCCGTTCGTCTATGCGGCGGCGATGAAGCTTGGCTACACGCCCTCGTCAGAAGTGGATGACGATCCCATTGATGTCATCCGCGGAAGAGATGTCTGGTCGCCGGCGAATTACAACAGCGATTATGCCGGACGCATCACCTTCCGGAAGGCGCTGATCAATTCAGCCAACGCCGCGACGGTGCGCGTGAGCATCGCCGTTGGAATCCCGCGTATCATCGACGCCGCCAAACAGAACGGGATATCGAGCCCGCTTCCCGACGTCCCTTCGCTCGCGATTGGGTCAGCCGAGGTTACTCCGATTGAGCTGGTGACCGCGTACGCGCCATTTGCAAACGGCGGCAAACGCGTGAAGCCGCGTCTGGTGCGCAGCATCGAGACCGCAGACGGAACGCAGCTCTGGGCGCAGGAGGAGGGAATCGGAACTCCGGCGATGGATCCGCGCGACGCGTACCAGGTGACGTCGATGCTACAATCGGTCGTTGACTACGGAACCGGCAAGGCGCTCCGCGATTACGGGGTGCGCGGGTTAGTTGCCGGCAAAACGGGAACGACCAACAGCGGCACCGACGTCTGGTTTGTCGGCTACACTCCGACGGTCGTCGCCGGTTTCTGGTTCGGCTTCGACACTCCGGCACCGATCAGCGGCGACGCGTCTGGCGGACGCCTTGCCGCGCCGGCATGGGCGCAGTTCTATCTCAATGGCTGGCACGAGGCGGGATCACCGACTGCCTGGAATCCTCCGCCCGGGATGACGATGCGGATCATCGATCCGACGACGGGCTATCTCGCGACGGAGTGGTGTCCGGTCGCAAGGAACGAGTACTACAAGCCCGGAACCGAGCCCGCCGTGCCGTGCCCCAATCACGGTCCTGACACGGCGGGCGAACAGAACCCGGATTGGCAGAATCAACGCGATTGGTCGAACGATTTCGGCAAAAAAATCAGTAAAGCTTTGGGCAAGATCTTCAAATTCTGATTTCTTTCGTTCGGCGATTCTGGCATCCTCGCGCCTGGTCGTCGAGCGGGTTGGGACTTCGGCGACGACGGTCGCTCTGTCGGAGCCCCTCACTACGCTCCTTCGCTCCGCTCAGTCGCGGGTCTCCTCGGTCGCGGCCTTGCACGTCGCCTGCGCCCCAACCC
>JALYYH010000034.1 GCA_030946665.1 Gemmatimonadota bacterium | reverse complement strand
CGCGTTCAACCCTGAGAAGCCGAGCGGCATCGTAGAGGCGCTAGAAAAAACTTCTTCAGGAGATCGCCATGAAACGCACTTTGCTCCACACCTTCGCGCTCGCCGCTGTGCTCACAGTATCAGCATCGACTGCGGCCCTTGCAGGTCCGCCCTGGATCTCTATCGAATATCCCGCCAACCCGTACGATGCGTCCTCCCGCGGCGCCTTCCTCACCGTCCGAACGTACCATCATCGTGATTCTCAATCGAAGACCGTAACCGGTACCGCCGAAGGCGTAGTGGATGGGAAGCGTCAAAGCATGCGGCTCGACATTCGCCCCGGCTCACAGGCAGGCATGTACGTTGTGCGCTGGCAGAGACCGGCTGCCGGGAGATGGGTACTCGTGATCAACAGCGGGACGGGCGGAGTCTCTGAAGCGACCGCGGTTGTAGAGATCAGTCCAAGTGGGGGAGTCGCCGGCGTGACGGTGCCCACCAGGGCGATCGGCGGCGGTTGGGTTTCACCGCGAGCGATCGCGACTTCGGAAATCGATGCGCTGCTGCAGGGCCGAGCGCTCGCGAGCGTCGGCGTCGCTGGTCAAACCGCGCATTGAGACGTTACTGGCCTCGCAGGCCGTTGAGATTCCGCTGTAGCTCCGCGGTCCTTCTGTTGGAATAGTCTGCGAGGCAGCGCGCCCGCGCACGCGCCCACAGCGCGCCCTGACCGCTCCCCTGGCATTCGCTGTCGCGGGTGTTTATCCAGTCCCGCTGTTGCTGCCTGAGTCGATCCTCGAGTTCGGGACCTCCCGATTTTCGGCCTTGCGCGAGCAGATCCTGGTAGACGCGATTGAGGTCAGCATCGTTTTGCACGATCGCGCGGTTCAGGCACGAGCGCTGGTCGACAGGAGCGGGCGAATCGCACAGATCCCCGGAACGCGACTGCGCTGTCCCGTTCGCCCCAGCCGCGGAATCGTTCGACCGGCGCGGATTCAGTACTCGCGCTCCGGATGTAAGCGCCTGATTGGGCGTAGCCGATGGTCGAGGCACCACGCGTGTCTCTGGGGTGCGACTCTGCGACGCGGCGTCAACCATCGCCGGCAGCGACCCGTCCCCACCCGTCTTGACCGTATTCAAGCTGTTGTCAACGGCAGCCGCAGCCGCCGTGTTCCTGTTTGCTTCAGCGAGATCGCGCAGCAGCATGGTGTCCTGCGGAGCGCCGGCTACCTCTGGCGTTTTCTTCTTCGCCTCCCGGCAGGCGAGACCGCCCGCCAACAGGACGAGACAAAGTATTATCGAGAATCTGGAAAGCGTCTTCATTGGTTCGCCTGGAGTTGAAGGCATCCTGCCTAGTCGGGCAGAGGTCGTGCCATCGTTGGCTCATCTAAGATGCAGTTGATGCGTCACCGATGCACATTTCAGTTGCACGCGTTCGTGTCCCGCCGCTGGAGAGAAGATGGAGGAAAATGCACCCGAGCTCAACACGGTCATCAGAACGTTTGCCAACGAGATCGAAGCGCATGTGGCACAAGCAGTTCTCGACGCCAACGGTATCGACTCGGGGCTGATTCGCGATGACGCCAACGGGATGATGCCATGGCTCCAATGGCTTCACCCGATCCGGCTCGTGGTCAGGGAAGAGGACAGCGGCGACGCCGTGGAGCTGCTCGATACTCCTCCCGGACCCACCCTCTCCCCGTGAGAACCGCGCTCCGACGCTGATGCGTGGACGTTAGTTTTCCCAACATGACTGGACATTCTGTTTACAATCGGCGCGCAGCTGCCGTGATCCTGGGCGCGCTGATGATTCTTGCGGTGTCTGCGACTCGTGCCATCCAGGCCCAGACTCCGACTGCCCCCGACGATCGATATCTTGCCCGCGTGAAGCGGATTCTGCGCCAGACTCCGCTGATCGACGGACACAACGACCTGCCGTGGCGCATTCGCGAGGATACGATCGCCCGGGGCAACGTCGACGCGTACGATCTCCGAAAACGCACGCCGGGCCAAACTGACCTCGACCGGCTCAGAAAGGGAATGATCGGAGCACAGTTCTGGTCTGTCTACACTCCTGGCGAATGGAGCGACTCCGGATACGCGAGAGTGCAGCTCGAGCAGATAGAGATCGCGCGCCAGGTTATCGAGAGGTATCCTGACCGACTCGCGCTGGCGCTGAGCGCCAATGACATTCGTCGCCA
The DNA here is from genome assembly GCA_030946665.1 of Gemmatimonadota bacterium. The sequence continues at coordinate 705 of JALYYH010000034.1, read as the reverse complement.
GTTCAAGCAAGGCAAGCTGGCATCCCTGTTGGGACTCGAAGGCGGCCACGCGATCGAGCATTCACTCGGTGCTCTGCGCGCGTACTACGATCTGGGCGCCAGGTACATGACGCTCACCCACAACGTGACGCTCGATTGGGTCGACGCCGCGCTCGATTCCGCGAAACACAAAGGTCTTACACCATTCGGTGACAGCGTCGTGCGCGAGATGAACCGGCTCGGGATGCTGGTCGACCTGTCCCATGTGTCGCCTGCTACGATGAGTGCCGCGCTCAACGTGAGTCAGGCGCCGGTGATCTTCTCGCATTCGGCTGCGCGCGCGCTGGTCGACGTGCCACGCAATGTGCCCGACTCGATTCTCCGACGCGTCACCAGTAACGGCGGCATCGTGATGGTGCCGTTCGTCGCGGGATTCGTTTCACCGGCGGTCTTGCTGTACGATGAGGCGACGCGTCCAGCGATGAGGGATCTTCGCGAGAAATACGGAACAGACACCGCGGCGATCACGCGCGCCGTAAATGAATGGCGCCGGACACACCCGGAGCCGCGCGCCACGCTGTCGCAGGTCGCCGACCAGATCGAGTACGTGCGGAGGGTCGCCGGCGTCGATCACGTCGGGATTGGCGGCGACTTCGACGGCATCACTGAAGTAGTCCAGGGCCTGGAAGACGTGTCGACCTATCCTGCGCTCTTCGCCGAGCTGGC
>JALYYH010000015.1 GCA_030946665.1 Gemmatimonadota bacterium | reverse complement strand
GCTCGACGATGTCAAGGCTGTCAGCACCGAGGTCTTCGATGAAGCTCGCCTCATTGGTCAGCTTTTCGCGCTCGACACCGAGCTCCTTCTCGATGATGTCCTTGACCTTGTTGGAATTGTCGGCCATTTGATGGATTTCCTCGTGTTTGTGGGGGTCGTGTAATATACCTAACCGAATATCTGATACAAAGTTACATCACTATTCAACCGGCCTTACATCACCATTCCGCCGTCTACGATGAACACCTGCCCCGTTATATAGGAGGCCAGGTCCGAGGCGAGAAACGCGACGGCACCCGCGACGTCGTTTACGGTGCCCAGGCGTTCAAGTGCAATCTGTTTGCCCAGCGCCTCGCGGGCTTCCGGCGTCATTGCCGCTGTCATCTCCGTTTCTATGAACCCCGGCGCCACCGCATTCACCAGAATGTTTCGGGATCCAAGCTCCTTGGCGACCGATTTTGTGAGGGCGATGAGACCAGCTTTGCTCGCGGCATAGTTTGACTGTCCCTTGTTCCCGATGATCCCGATGATGCTCGCGACGTTGATGATTCGTCCGCTGCGACGCTTCATCATTCCCCGCGATGCCGCGCGGATCGCCGCAAAGGCGCCGCGAAGATTGGCGTTGAGAACGGCATCCCAGTCCTCATCCTTGAGTCTCATCACCAGGTTGTCGCGCGTAATGCCGGCATTGTTGACGAGGATGTCGATCGAGCCGAACGCCGCTTCCACTTCAGCCACCAACCTCGTAACGGCGGCGGTGTCGCTCACATCAGCGACGAACCCTTTGGCATTGTTTCCAATCGCGGCTGCGGTTTCCTCCGCCCGCCTGAGATCACGACCGACGATGGCGACGCGCGCACCGCTTCCGGAAAGCGTCTCGGCAATCGCCCTGCCGATTCCTCGAGTACTGCCAGTCACGAGCGCGTTCTTTCCTGTCAGGTCGATCTGCATCAAGCGATCATTTTGAGGAGTTTTTCGACTTCCGCCGGAGTGCCGCAGGCAAAGGTCTTCGCGCCTTTGACGAGTCGGCCCATTAAGCCACTCAAAACGTTCCCGGGGCCCATCTCCACGTACAAGGCGTCCGGAAAGTGCGCCGCAATATTTCGGATCTCCGTCGACCACCGCACAGGCGAGGTGAGCTGCTTGAGCAGCAGGTCCTTGGCGTCCGCCGCCGTCGTCGAAGCGTCAGTTGTCACGTTGGAGAAGACGGGGAAATTAGGGTCCGTGAACGCCGAAGTTGCAATTGCGTTGGTCAATCCCACTACGGCGGGCTCCATGAGCGGTGAGTGGAAAGCCCCGCTCACGGGCAGTCTGATCGCGCGTTTGGCGCCTGCATCCTTTGCCAGCTTCATCGCACGCTCGACACCGGCTATCTCGCCGGAAATGACGGTCTGCTCGTCGGTATTGTAGTTGGCGGGCACGACCATCCCAGCTTCTTTGCTCGCGCGCGCACACAGGTCCGCGATCGGTGTCGTGGTGGTCCCGAGTATCGCTGCCATTGTCCCGGGCCGCGCCGTCCCCGTCTCGAACATTAGCTCACCACGCCGACGCACCAGTCGGACGGCTCCCGGCAAGCTGATCGCATCGGCGGCATGATACGCTGTGAACTCGCCGAGGGAGTGTCCAGCCGCGGCGCGCACATGCGGGAAGAGGGCTTCTTTCGTGATCGCCCAGACTGCCGCGCCATGCGCGAAGAGCGCCGGTTGTGCGTTCTTCGTCGCTGTGAGCTCGTCGGCTGGTCCCTCAAAGCAGAGGCGGCTGATGTCGGCGCCAAGGGCGGCGTCGACTTCGCCGAAAACTCCGCGCGCGACGGGAAACGCTTCCGCCAGATCCTTTCCCATCCCCGGCTTTTGCGAGCCCTGGCCTGGGAAGAGAAGAACGATATCCACCGCTAGAAGCGGACGACCATCGACGCCCAGGTGAAGCCGGCGCCGAATGCGACCATCATCACCGTTGACCCATTCCTGACCCGACCGGATTCGATCGCTTCGTTCAGCGCAATCGGGATGGAAGCCGACGAGGTATTTCCATACCGGTCCACGTTCACATAGACCTTCTCCATGGGAATGCCGGAATGTTTTGCCGTTGCCTCGATGATCCGGACATTCGCCTGGTGCGGAATGAGCAGATCGATATCTGAGCCGGTGAGACGGGCGCCGTCGAGCGCGCGGTCGGCGGCATCCGCCATCGATCGCACAGCATGCTTGAACACCTCGCGACCGGCCATTCGCACGAGGTGCGACCGCTTCTCCAGAACATCGGCGGACATGGGCGTAGTGGCGCCGCCGTCGGGACGGTAAAGAAGATCAGCAAGCTTACCGTCGCTCCGCATGTAGGCGGAAAGGATTCCTTTTCCCTGCTTGCTGCGCTTGAGAACCGCGGCTCCTGCCCCGTCGCCAAACAGCACACAGGTGGATCGATCCTTCCAATCCACAATCGCGCTCATCTTCTCCGAGCCGATGACAAGAGCGGTCTCGGCGGTTCCCGACATGATCAGCCCTTCGGCGGCGGCCATCGCGTAGAGCCAGCCGGAGCAAGCCGCACCCAGGTCGAAGGCCGCGGCGCGCGTGGCCCCGAGCTCCGCCTGAACGTCGACGGCAGTCGCAGGAAGCAGCCGATCGGGAGTGGCGGTGCTCAACACGATGACATCGATTTCACCAGGATGCACTCCAGCGACTTCCATTGCCTTGCGTCCGGCATCGGCAGCCATTGAGCACGTAGTCTCTCCGTTCTTTGCGATGTGGCGCGTGGCGATTCCACTTCGCTCCATGATCCATTCGTGCGACGTTTCAATGCCGATCGAAGCGAAATCGTGATTCGTCATCACGTGCGCAGGTAAACCGCGGCCGGTGCCTGCGACTGCGGCGACTGGTCGCTTCATGCCATCTCCGCGATGCCACTGATGGCGGGGGCGGCAGCCTCGAGCCGTTGGCCGATCTGGTCGTTCATCCCGGTCTCAACGGCGCGCACGGCTACTCTGATCGCGTTCTTGATCGCGCGCGGCGAGGAGTTGCCGTGACAGATGATGCTGACGCCGCGCACTCCCAGCAGGGGCGCGCCGCCGTAGTCGCTCGAATCGAAGCCCTTGAGCGCGCTTCGCACGTGCTCGGGATTGATGCCGGGATGCTCGCTGAGAAGGCGCACGATCATCGGAGCCACTGCCTCGTAGAACTTGAGCACGACGTTGCCCACGAATCCGTCGCAGATGACGACATCGAACGGACCGCGATCGCTCGCGCCTGCGGGCAGATCCCGGCCTTCGAGATTCCCGTGAAAGTTGAAGCCCGCCTTCCGGAAAAGAGCATGCGCCTCCTTCACTACTGCGTTTCCCTTCTCTGGCTCCTCACCGATGGACAGCAAGCCAATCGATGGGTTCGGGCGACCAAAAATGCACTCCGCGTAAACCGCGCCAAGCCACGCGAATTGAAGAAGCTCCCTGGTGGAACAAT
>JALYYH010000282.1 GCA_030946665.1 Gemmatimonadota bacterium | reverse complement strand
ATCTCGACCCGAACAACGTTCCGAAACGGATCGAAGGGTACACGACCTTCGCATCACCGTCTCCGTTCGTGATAATGCCCGACACGACTTTCGGCGTCTGGTGGCTCCGCCGACACGGAGAGAAAGGGGATTGGGGGAAACCCGACGTCGTGCAGGTGCTGCACGTCGAGAAGCTGATCTACCGCAACGCTCGACCACCCGCGAATACGGGCAACTGATCTACGGCGAGATCCGCGTAGCCTCCCACGCCGTCAGCAGCCACCGCCCCTCGCGCCGGACATACGCCTCGGTGAACCGGATCTCGAAGCTCGACGCCGCACTCGCGCCAGCTGAGCGCACTCTCATCGCCGACCGGCCGGTCACGGTCGCCAGTTCATCGTGCATCTGCACCCGCACGTCAGTTGGCGTGATCGACTCGTAGACGAGGCTCTTCGAGCGAATCAGCTTGAGGAATTGCGGCTTCGTCTCCATGTCACCACCCGTGTGGACGTCAGTGAGGTCCTCGTCCAGCAGCGTGTCGAGAGCGACTACGTCCTGCTTCATCATCGCCTCGAACCTCAGGCGCTCCGCCAGCCGAATGTCGCTCTCGCCGATTCGCCGCGCACCGTCACGACTGGCTCTCGAGGCGCATCCAGCCGTAAGGAGCATCGCAACGAGACACGCCGAGCGACGAATCATCGGATGACGGGCCTCTACCTGGTCGTTACCTCGATGACTCCGGAACCGTTTTGCATCCCGAACCTGGTCGTGGCATCGCTCAGATTGTAGTAGCGGATCTGCTTTACCTGACTCGCCACGATGTTCCGCAAGGTACTTATTCCGCCGAGCTGCTGGCCATCCATGTAGACGGTGGCGAACTCGCTCGCGCTGCTGCTGACCGTGCTCTTGCCACGCGACTTGAGAAAGCTTGGCCGCAGTCTGCTGACTACTTCGAACGCGTTCGACCCGGCCGACGCCGAGATCTCCTGCTCGGTGATCACGTTGGAGTCGTGGCGCACACCACCGGCGGTCGTTGTCGCGCTTGCGCAGGCTATCGACGCCGCAAGTGCGAACAGAAAAACTGATCTCACTGACATCGCCCCCCTCTCGTGGTGAATGGTTGGACCTTACTGCCCGGCGTCGGTGATCACTTCGATGGCTCCCGAGACGTTGTTCAGCCCAAACCTGCTCGAGGCCTCCGCGCCATTGTAATAGCGAATCTCGCGAATGCTGCTCACATCCAGACCGCGCAGCGATTCTACGTTGCCGTACAGAATGTGATTGAGATACACCTTCGGATAGCCGGAGTCGCCCCCCGAGATGGAGGTCGGGCCATGAGAGCGCAGAAAGTTGGGACGGAGCATGTTCACCGCCTCATAGGCGTTGAACACGTGGGAGACGAGGATTTCGTCCTTCGTGATGACGTTGGGATTGCGCGCCGGACGCTCGATTGACGCAGGAGGGGCGCACGACAGAAAAATAGCGGCAACGAGACTAACCATCGAAATTACCCGCATCACCTGCCTCCCACTTTGGCCAGGGCGGCGCGAATGAGCTCGGCCGTCGACCTTGAAGGTGCACCACCGTCGAGCGCCGCGCGAACTCCACGCTCCGCGTCGGCGCTGGAATAGCCCAGAGAGACCAGCGCCCGCATCGCGTCATCGGCCGCCGCGCTCGCCGGCGCTGCCGAGGTTCCGGTAGTCTCGCCCAGTCCATCCAGCTTGTCCGCGAGGTCCAGTATCAGCCGCTCTGCTTTCTTTCTTCCTACGCGCGGGACGCTCTGGAGTGTCGGAATGTCCTTCTCCCTGATCGCGCGAATGAGCCTCGTGGCCGACAGGGCCGACAACATCCCGAGAGCGAGGGAGGGGCCAACGCCATTCGCGGTGAGGAGCTTCTCGAACAACTTCTTCTCGAATACGCTCACGAACCCGAATAGCTGCCAGGAATCTTCCTTCACCACGAGCGACGTGTGCAGCTTCACATTCTCGCCCGTGCGCGGAAGCGTCTCGTAGACGCTCAGCGGAATCTTCAGCTCGTACCCCACGCCTCCACTCGTCATCACCTCGAGCGAGTCGAGGTCCTTCGCGGTCAGCTTGCCTTCGATCAGCGCGATCAACGGACAGAAAACCTGATTGGCTCGATCTTCGGCAGATCGGGCGCGAGCGCGAAGGCGAGCGCCGCCGCCACTCCGTCGGCCGCGTCGGTCGGCTGCGGCGCCGATTTCAATCTGAGTAGTCGCATTACCATGAATTGCACCTGGAGTTTCGTCGCCGCGCCGGTACCCGCCACCGCCTTCTTGATCTCGGACGGTGGATACTCGTGGATCTCGATCCCCGCCTGAGCCGCCGCGAGCAGTATCACTCCGCGGGCATGGCCGAGCACCATGGTAGTGCGGACGTTGCGGGCGTAGAAGATGTCTTCGATGGAAAGAACAGTCGGCTTGTGGCGGCGAATGAGCTCGGCCACGCCGTCGTGGATCTCCGCCAGTCTTTGCGGAAGCGCATCGCGCGGCTTGGTGCGGATTACGCCGCATTCCACCAGCGCCAGCGGATTTCGCCCTTCCTTCCGAACTATCCCGTAACCAGTGACCGCAGTGCCCGGATCGATTCCAAGGACGACGACGGGTCCGGACTCACGCACCGGTCATCTGCTCGACGTCCATGTCGAAGTTCGCCGAGACCTTCTGAACGTCGTCCAGCTCCTCCAGCTCCTCGAGCAGCTTTATCACCGACTCCGCGTTCTTTCCCGCTACGTGCACTGTGCTCTTGGGAATGAAAGCGACCTCTGCTTCGACGATCGTGAATCCCGCCTTCTCCAGCCCGGCCTGAACGTTGTGCAGCAGGTGCGGATCGGTCGTCACGGTGTACTGCTCGCCCTCAGCCGCGAAATCTTCGGCGCCGGCGTCGAGCGCCGCTTCCATCGCTGCATCCTCTTCGTACTTCGTCGCGTCGAGGTAGATCTGTCCCTTGCGATCGAACAGGTACGACACCGAATGCGGCGGGCCGAGGTTCCCGCCGAGTCGGGTGAGCTTGTGCCGGATCTCGGCGACGGTGCGGGTGGGATTGTCGCTCAAAGCCGAGATCAGGATCGCCACGCCGCCAGGTCCGTAACCTTCGTACGTCACTTCGGTGTAGTGGACTCCTTCGAGCTCGCCCGTCCCCTTCTTGATCGCGCGCTCGATGTTCTCCTTCGGCATCGACTTGGCCTTGGCGGCATCGATCGCGGTTCGAAGTCGAGGATTGTGCGCGGGATCGCCGCCGGCGAGCTTCGCCGCCATGGTGATTTCACGAATGAGCTTCGTGAACTGGGCGCCCCGCTTGGCGTCGGTCGCCGCCTTGTAATGCTTGATCTGCTTCCACTTGCTATGGCCGGCCATACTCAGCTCGGTTGAAATTGTGTGACTGTGTGCCGCGCGTGTCCCGCCGTTGGAGACGCCGCCAGCTCCTGCGCCACCGTATTCAGCTCCACGCGTGATGCCTCATCTAACTGCCCAACGGCGGCTTTCACAAGATCCTCGAAAGCGACCGCACAACGCACCCGGTCGTGCCCCATCAGGGCGCCCAATATGCCGAACGCCGTCGACCTGATTCCACTGGGCACCGCCAGCGACGACAGCCACTGCTTTGTGTGCTCGGTGCGCTCGAGTGTCAGGTCGCGGGACATCTCGTAGGGAGGGAGAATTCCGGCGCACAAGCGTGCGAGCTGGAGACAAGCCACCAGGGTCTCGCGGTCTCCACCCAAAGATGCGCGGCCCGACAACGCCGCGAGAGAGCGAAATCGAAAAGCGGGGGTAGCAAGAGTGTAACGAGGTGGCTGGCCGATCACTCTCCGAATCTAGGCACGGACTCACCCCTCGGCTACATTCCGACCATATGGCCGTTCCGGT
>JALYYH010000259.1 GCA_030946665.1 Gemmatimonadota bacterium | reverse complement strand
AGTAAGCGCCGTGAGGGCGAATGTGAGCGGCCCGAGATGTTCCTTTAGAACGTAGCGGTGCAGTATCTTCACAGAGTGAAATATACCGTGCGCTCTCGGGTAAGCGACACGCAGACAACGAGTTCCGCGCGCAGAACGGAACACAGCGCACCGATTTTCACGCTCGTGATCGGCGCGCTGTTGACGCTTTGCGTGGTGAGCTCCGGCGCGCACGCGCAGGAGCGGGCAGACACCACGCGCAAGATCACGCCTCCCCAACCGGCCACTCCGCCCACAGGCGTACCCGGCGCTCCGGGGATCCGCCTCCGACTCGGCCGCGACACGCTTCCTCTCACGTTGCCGTCCGTTTTTTCCATCGGGGACAGGGAAGCGCTCCGCCGGGCGCGGGCGCAGATCGAGGCGGCGCGCGCCACTGCGTTCCAGCAGAACATGCGCACGATCATGGAGGCCGTCTGGGGTCAGGTTGCCACGAACAACCTCGCCACCTCCGCGGCGACGCCGGCGTATCCAGGGGAGCTTCCCCTCAAACCGAAGCCAGCCGTCACTCCCAAGCCGGTCCCAATTCTCGGAGAGTACGCCGATCTGGGACTCCAGCTCGACGGGCGTCTCGAGTTCCGCGGCGAAAAGAACCAGAGCGCCCTTTGCTCCTCCACCTTGTTCTTCGACCCGAGCGCCGACTGCAGGAGTACTTTCCTCTCATTGGTCGACTTTCAGTTTGCCGCCAAGTCAGGAGGAACCGTCGCCGACAGGGTGCACGTGAATCTCGACTACAACACCCAGCGGGAGTTCGATGCTTCGAACAACATCTCGATTTATTACGAAGGGAAGGGAAACGAGGTGCTGCAACGCCTCGAGGTCGGCAACGTCACTTTTCAGCCCCCAACGTCGCGTTACATCACCGCCGGGATCCCGAGCGGGAACTACGGCATTCAGGGCGTGATGAAGCTGGGATCGATGCGGCTCAAGACCATTCTCGCGCAGCAGAAGGGGAACATCGTTCGCGACCATGTATTCACGGTTGGTGATCGCACACTCCAGGCAATCGACAGACAGATCGAGGACTACCAGTTCGAGCCTCGTCGTTTCTTCTTCACCGTCGACCCGAGGTCATTCGGTAGCGCGTACCCGAACGTCGATATTCTCGATACGCGGCGGATGGCGGCTCTCTCCGCGTCCCTTCCAGACACGCTGCGACCCACCAAGATATTTCTCTACCGACTTCTGATCGGCGGACAGCCACCCAATCCGAGTGGACCGCAATTCCGCTTGATCGGCAACCCCCGATCGCGGCGTGGGCAGGTATACGAATATCTTCGCGAAGGCATCGACTACTATGCCGATCCCTCTCTGCTCTGGATCGCGCTCGTCCGACCTCTCGCGCTGAACAACGAGCGTCTCGTTGTCGCGTACCGCGTTCGGATCAATGGACGTGATACCGTTTATACCACGACGGGTGGAACCCCTGATTTATCCTATACCCCGAATCGCGAGCAATTCGCGAAACTCATCTGGGATCCGGAAGTGCAGCCCGGTGATCCGGCTTTCGATCGCGAGATCCGGAGCGTCTATCGGCTCGGCGGCTCCGATCTCCGGCGCCAGAGTGTGACGCTCAAGATCGTAACCGGCAGCAGCGAAGATCAGGAAAAGCCGGTTGCCGGAGGCGCCGACACATATCTCAAGCTTTTCGGACTCGCGCAAAGTACCAACAGCTCGAGCTTCGACCTGGAGAATCGACTCTGGCCTCGACCGAGCGACCCAAACTTCGAGCTGAGTCTCGGGTCTCCCGGTTCGCGCACCATTCGCGACCAGTTCTTGATATTTCCATCGGCCAAACCTTTTGCGGCGAACGGCCTCGCCTCCCGCGGGAATCCTACCAACGACACGATCTACACTACGCCACCGGAATACGTGCGCTCGTCCCAGCGGCCCGCAGCGGTATATCACATTCGGGCGCGGTATCAGGCCCAGGGCGGCGGCGAAGGTGGCGCGCTCATGCTGGGCACCGTTCAGGTGCGGCCGAATTCCGAGAGATTGCTCGTCGATGGAATTCCGCTCACCCGGGGCACTGACTACTCGGTCGACTACGATCTCGGACGCGTCTCGTTCAACCGCCCCGACACGCTATTCCCTCGCCCGAGGCAGGTGACCGTTCAGTACGAAGAGAATCCCGTTTTTGAGGAGACTCCAACTTCCATCTTCGGCGCGACTGCGGAATTTCCACTGGACCATGGGCAGATCAATTTCACCGCGATCTCCCAGAGCCAGCGCACGAACTTCACGCGCCCGCCACTCGGCTTCGAGCCGGCGGCGTCGCTGGTGGCGGGTGTCAGCGCACTATTCAGCTTCGACGCGGAGCCACTCACAACTCTCGTCTCGAAGCTTCCGTTCGGTGCTACGACGGCTCCATCGCGCATCGGATTCTCTGCCGAGCTCGCAGCGAGCCGGCCACAGACCAATGCGTCGCAGCAGGCATACATCGAGTCGTTCGAGGGTGAAGGCGGGCTGTCGATATCTCTCACCGATCCACAGTGGTACTTCAGCAGCCAGCCGGCCCTCGGGACAAGGGTGCCCGGCCGGTTCGGTGCAGGAGTCTTCGATCTCGCTCGTGCGGCAACTCTCGCCTGGCAGAGCAATGGCGTCGACGCGAGCGGAAAAGCGGTGACCTACAGCATCGGCGAGATCGACACCCTTGTCACGCAGGTCGGGACCGGCACCGCGGGGCCCGAGCAGCTGCTCTGGCTTACCCTTTATCCACTAGCAGTTGGCGGGCAGCTGGACAACGTAACGAACGCGTTCCGTTGGACTGTTCCGAACGCGCCTGCCGGAAGGCGATGGCGATCGGTCAGAACCGTGCTCGGGCCGAGCGGGACGGATATCTCGCGCGCGGAAAACCTGGAGTTCTGGGCCCAGATCCCTCTCACTCCCACGCTCGCGAAGAACCCGACGCTCGTCTTCGACTTCGGGGATATCTCCGAGAACTCGGTCGCCTTCGGCCCGGACACGATGTTCGTTCGCGTCGGGGCAACGCCCGACTCACGCGACACGACTTATCACGCAAAGAAGATCCAGGGTCTGGACCGGCTCGATAGCGAGCGCGATCCGTTCTCTCGTGCCTTCAACGTCGCCACCAACGATGTGGGCCTGCCCGGTGATGTCGTCGACACGCTCATCGCCGTTTACGACACGCTGCCCGGCGGAGCGCCGAAAATCGACACCGTGTACTCCGCGAAAACCTGCAAAGGAGGTTACACCCTCCGGCACGTGCTCGGCGATTCGAAAACCAACTGCACCATCAACAACAACCGACTCGACGAAGAGGACATCGACGCGGACAATGTTCTGAACCTGACCACGGCCGAGCGCGACCAGGAGCAATGGTACCGCTACGTCGTCAACCTCGCAGATACCGCGAAGACGCGTCAGGGCCGGTGCACCCAGCCGCGCCAGCTCGCCGGCCAGGCGCGCGGCCCGCGCGACAACGTTTGCTGGATGCTGTTCCGCATTCCGTTCCGCACCCCGGACGATTCTCTCGGGCATCCTCTGCTGCGTCGCGCCCGAGCGCTACGGATCACGATGATTTCAGGTGACGGTCTGGCCGATGACGAGTTCAGCACCGTTCCGCTCGCGCGCCTGCGGCTCACCGGTGCTCCCTGGCTCAAAGTCAGCGATAAAACGCTGCATGGAATTGCTGGCGATCAAACCACGTTTGGCGCGGTGAAGACCGGAGTAGTCGGTACGCAGGACAAGAATGTCCGCAATGGAATCCCGTACCAGTCGCCCCCCGGTGTTACCGATGCGCCCACCAGCAAGACCATCGCGTACCAGCCCGGCAGGGTTCAGGTCAATGAGCGCTCACTCCGCCTCATCGCAACGGATCTTTCGCCGTTGGACCGCGCGGAATCCTATTACCGATTCCCCGAAGGCGAAAAGAATTTCATGGGCTACAAGGAGCTTCGCCTCTGGGCTCGTGGCGTGAGCAGCGGCTGGGGTGCCGATGGCGAGCTTCAGTTCTACATAAAGATCGGGCGCGACGCCAACAATTTTTACATGTATCGGACGCCACTCAATTCCGGATCCGGCCCCCAGGCGTGGCTTCCCGAGATCAAGGTGGACTTCAGTCGATTGTTTGCGTTGAGGGCCCAGATCCAGAATGCCTACTTGCAGGGAAGGCAGAGAAACTCCTGCACGGGAATCGATTCAGTATTGATAGCGAACACACCTCTGCCCGCGGGCGCCACCGCCGCTTCCCGCTACGCGGTCTGCGACGAAGGGTATATCGTCTACACACTCGACCCCGGGGTCAGTCCTCCCAATCTCGCTGCCGTTCAGGAGCTTGCGGTCGGAATGCTTCGGCTGCCCAATGCACCGGGAGCCAGTCCGATTGTGCCGACCGACACTCTCGAGATGTGGGTGGACGACATCAGGCTCGCCGGTGCTGTGAATCAGGTCGGGTTTGCCGGGCAGACGGGACTGACCATCATCGCCGGCGACTTCGCCGACATACGGATCAACGCCAGCAGACGCGATCCCAACTTCAGGCAGCTCGCCGAACAACCGACATTTCTTACCGACAACAGCTGGAGCATGAGTTCGGCGTTCCATCTGGAGAAACTGCTCCCGGCGTCACTCGGGCTCTCGATTCCTTTCACCGTGAACTATACGTCGGCCTCGGAGCAGCCGTTCTACGTATCGCAGTCAGACATTCGAGCCGACGCCGTAACCGGTTTGCGAACGCCCCGATCTGCCGCGACTTCGATGACCTTGAGCATTCGCCGCACGAAGCCATTGACCGGGTCGGCGTGGTCGCCGATCCTCAACAACCTCACGCTCAGCTCATCGTACACCACC
>JALYYH010000256.1 GCA_030946665.1 Gemmatimonadota bacterium | reverse complement strand
AACCCGGCCATGGATCGGCTCCACAGCGCGTTCTTCGGGAAAGCGAAGAAATGAGCGCGCGAAGCGTTGCGATTATCGGCGACGGGAAGATGGGCCAGGCCATACGCGAGCTGGCCCAGTCGAAGGGCTGGAACGTCGCGGCCGTGATTGGCGAGCGGGAGAGCGCCGGCGGAAAGGGCATCACCCGCGACGTGCTCGGCGGTGCCGATGTCGCACTCGAGTTCACAGAACCGAAGGCAGCAGTTGCTAACATTACTGCCGCCCTCCGCGCCGGAGTGCCGGTGGTGGCCGGCACTACCGGATGGTACGAGCAGCTCCCCACGGTGACCCGGGTCGCAAACGAATCAGGAACTGCGCTCCTCTGGTCTCCGAACTTTTCACTCGGGGTCAATGTGCTGATCGAACTGGCGCGATATGCGGGGACGTTGATGCGGCCGCTCGGTGGGTTCGACGCCCACATCTTGGAGACTCACCATTCGAAGAAGAAGGACGCGCCCTCGGGGACAGCAACCGTCGTGGGTGAAGCAGCGAGAGAGGCCCTGGGTAGGGCCGTCCCCATAACGAGCGTGCGCACCGGGTCGGTCCCGGGAACGCACGAGTTGATCTTTGACGGATCATTCGAACAGCTGTCGCTTATCCACCTGGCTCGCGACCGGCGCGTATTCGCCGAAGGCGCACTCGCGGCCGCGGAGTGGCTGGTGGGCAAACGCGGGGTATTCACGATGCGAGATGTGCTAAGGCTCCCGGCGCTGCCGGGCTAGCTGCTCCCGCTGCTGAAACTGTCGAACTTGATGCTCGTAGTGAGGTCTTCACAGGAGGTTTCGAATGTCCGGCATGCCACGCTTCCTGACTCTTTCCTTCGCGGCCGTACTGGCGACAGCCTGCCGCGGCGCGAAAGAATCCGACGCGGTCCCGTCGGGTCTCCCCGGCTCATACGTCTACGCCGCGCGAGGCTCGACGCTCAAGAAGGCGTGGCAGTTCGCGGCGCGTCTCGAGCTCGCGCCCGACAAGAGCTACCGGTTCACCCTCGATAAAACCATCGATGGTCAGAAGGACTCCACCGAGACCACGGTGGGAACGTACGCGGTGTCAGGGGATCACGTCCTCATTAGCGACAACACCGCCAAGGGAACGCGGGACCTCCACAACCTCCTCATCAAGTCCGATTCGCTCATCGCGGAAGTCGGCTGGACCGCCGAGATTTTTCTCAAGGGCGTCGGCGCGCCCAATATCGTGTTCGTCAAGGAGCGGCGGGGGTAAGCAAGCCTCGCTCTTCGCGGCGAGAGCCGCGTACATTTAAGGGATGAACTCGCTGCGGCTCACCGGGTGTGGAACCGCTCTCGTCACGCCCTTCACGAACTCGGGCGAGATCGACGAGCGCTCGCTGCGATCCTTCGTCGATTGGCAGATTGCCGGCGGGGTTCACTTCCTCGTCCCCTGCGGTTCGACTGGTGAAGCCGCCACCATGACGGCGGCTGAACATCGGCGCGTCGTCGAGATCACAGTCGAGCAAGCCGCCGGCCGAGTGCCCGTTGTCGCGGGCGCGGCGTCCAACGACACAAAAAAGGCGATCGCGCTATCGCGCGAGATGGAAGCGGCGGGCGCGACGCATCTCCTCCACGCGTCGCCGATGTACAACAAGCCTCCTCAACGGGGAATCGTTGCGCACTTCCGCGCTGTCGCTGATGCGGTAACGACCCCGATCGTCGTCTACAACGTCCCGGGCCGAACCGGAAGCAATGTCGAAGCGGCAACTACGCTGGAGCTGGCCGAGCATGAGAACATCGTCGCTGTGAAGGAGGCGTCGGGCAATCTCGCCCAGATTGGAGAGATCATACGTCATCGACCGGCGCGCTTCTCCGTTCTGTCGGGCGATGATCCTCTCACGCTTCAAGTCATGGCGGACGGAGGGGACGGTGTCATATCAGTGACGTCGAACGCAGCTCCATCGCTCGTGGCGCAGCTCACTGAGCTCTGCGCGGCTGGCGATTTCGCCGCGGCGCGTGCTGTCAATCACCGTCTGGCCGAATGGACTGCTGCCGCGTTCGTCGAGTCGAATCCGATTCCGGCGAAGGCTGCGCTCGCCATGATGGGAAAGATGGCTAACGTAGTCCGACTGCCACTGGTGCCGCTCGCGGAAAAGTACCACCCGACCATCCGTGCGGCGCTCGTGTCGGTGGGAGCCGTCACTGCGTGAGCACATCCGGCATCGGCGCGGTTGAGAAGCGCGTAGAGGCGCTTGTCGCGACTGCTTCCGGGTCGGCGCTCCCAGGCGATGCGCGCGCCGTCGTAGAACAACTTCTAGACGCGCTCGAGAGAGGAACGATTAGAGCGGCGGAAAAAGACGCAGCCACTGGTCAGTGGCGCGCGGTGCCATGGGTAAAGCGGGGAATTCTGCTGGGCTTTCGCGTCGGCGCCATCGTGGACATGTCGATTCGCACCGACGAGCAGATTGGATTCTCCTTCTTCGACAAGGATACATATCCCCCGCGCCGGCTCTCACTGTCGGATGGCATTCGCATCGTACCGGGCGGCTCGAGTATTCGGCGCGGTGCTTTCGTGGCGAGTGGCGTCGTGTGCATGCCGCCGATGTACATCAACGTCGGGGCGTACGTCGGAACTGGAACGATGATCGACTCACACGCTCTGGTTGGATCGTGCGCGCAGGTCGGCGAACGCGTTCATCTTAGCGCCGCTGCCCAGCTCGGCGGTGTGCTCGAGCCGGTCAATGCTGCTCCGGTAGTCGTCGAAGACGATGTCGTAATCGGAGGCAATTGCGGCATTTTCGAAGGCACGGTCGTCCGAAAGCGGGCAGTGATTGGCGCTGGTGTGGTGCTCACGCGAGGCACGCCAGTGTACGACCTCGAGCGCGAAACCGTGCATCGCGCCGAGAGCGGCCGCGGTCTGGTGATTCCCGAGAATGCGGTAGTGGTTCCGGGAGCACGACGCGCGAGCAGCAAATGGGCGCAGGATCAGGGGATATCGCTCCAGACGCCTGTGATCGTGAAATACCGCGATGAAAAAACCGACGCGGCGACGGCACTCGAGTTTTGGCTCCGTTGACCGTCGCCGGCACTGTCAGAGTGCCGGGTGACAAATCGATCTCGCACCGCGCGCTCATACTCGCCTCCCTCGCCGAGGGTGAATCGCGCGTGACGGGTGTTCTCGATTCCGGCGACGTCCGCTCGACGGCGGGCGCACTTCGCTCACTTGGCAGCAATCTCCCTGAGCTCTCCGGCGAAATGCGAATCCGAGGCTCCGGGTTGCGGGGACTGCGCCAACCGAAGCGTCCGCTCGACTGCGGAAACAGCGGTACGACCACCCGACTTCTCGCTGGGGTTGTCGCGGGTCATCCGTTCTCCGCACGATTCGAAGGGGATGCCAGCCTCAGTCGCCGGCCAATGAAGCGCATCGCTGAACCTCTCAGCTACATGGGTGCGCAGTTTGAGTTCGAGCGTGGCGACGGATTGCCGATGACAATTCATGGTGTAGATCTGCGCAGCATCGACTGGGACACCAAGTCGGCGAGCGCACAGGTCAAGAGCGCGATCCTTTTCGCCGGGCTCGTGTCTCAGGTCGAGGTGCGGGTGACTGAAACGAGCCCCTCCCGCGACCACACCGAGAGGATGCTTCGCGCGATGGGCGTGGACGTGGAGAACGATCGGAACCAGGTGTGCCTCAGGCCCGCGCGGCGACTCAATTCGATGGACCTCGCGGTGCCGGCTGATCCATCGTCCGCCGCTTTCTTCGTGGCGCTCGCTTGTCTCGCGAGCGAAGGTGAGCTCGAGCTGGAGGACGTTTGCGTCAACCCGACTCGCACGGGTTTTCTCACCGCAATCAAGTTGATGGGTGGCGACATTCACCTGACTCCCGTGGCCAGTTCCGGGGGCGAGGCGGTCGGTACACTCCGGGTCCGTCCGACTACGCTGGCTCCCGGCATTCGCGTGACCGAGTCGGACATCCCGTCGGTGATCGACGAGCTCCCGCTATTGGCGTGTGTTGCGGCCGGCGCCGGTATCGAGCTCGAGATAACCGGCGCGTCGGAGCTGCGCGTGAAAGAGAGCGATCGAATCAGCGTCGTCGTTCAGAATCTTCTCGCAGTCGGCGCAAGCGTGGAGGAGCTGCCTGATGGCCTGCGCGTACTCCCGGGTCGCCGAGACTTTGCGGGCTCAATAGACCCGCACGGTGATCACCGCGTAGCGATGGCGTTCGGCGTGCTGTCCGCGGCCTCGGGCAATCGCATCGAGATCCGGAATCCGGAATGTGTCGCCGTCTCGTATCCACGATTCTGGGAAGATCTGAGGCGTGTCTCCGCATGACGCGTCGCACCGCGGTGATCGCGATTGACGGGCCGGCGGCATCGGGGAAATCCTCGACCGCGCAGATGGTCGCCGAGAAGCTCGGATTCCTGCACGTGGATTCAGGATCGCTCTATCGAGCCGCGACGGCCGCGATGCTGCGCCGGGAAGGGGACGCATCCCGCTGGACGGAGCAAAAGGTGCTCGACGCCTCCAGAGGGCTGGAACTGAGAGCGGCACGAACTTCGTTCTATCCCGTACTCGATGGAAAGGCCATCGAAGCGGAGATTCGCGGGGCCGACGTTACGCGAAACGTGTCGCGCGTCGCGCAAATGCCGCGTGTTCGCGACTGGGTCAATGAGCAGGTGCGTGACGCGGCCGCGGCGAAAAACGTCGTAGTCGACGGGCGCGACATGGGCACCGTCGTGTTTCCGGACGCGGAGCTGAAGATTTTTCTCGTCGCGGACTCGAGGGAGCGCGCGCTCAGGCGTCTTCGTCAGCGCGGCACTCCGACGTCGGAACAATTGCTCGACGACGAGACAATACGTATCAAGGAGCGCGACGCCCGCGACGCGAAGCAAACAGTTCCTGCGCAGGACGCGGTCATCATCGATACGACCGCGCTGACCCAACCGGAGCAGGTGGCCCAGATCGTAGCCCTTTCGAAGGAGCGCGTGAAATGAGAGCTTTGCGTGCGCTTTTTTCCACCGTGGCATTACCGGGTGTGAGGAGGTCGTGCACAGATGCGTAGATTCACCGATCGGGCAGGCCTGGACTGGAGCGCCTTCGAGGCTGGTCGGCCCGGTGGTCTCCCGGACCGCAGGCAGAAGCCGGCGAGCGTCACCGTCGCATTCAAATGCGACGACGGGACCGAGGTCGCGATGGATTTACCGCTCGGTGCGTTGGAAGGTCTCACCGACGAAGAACTGATTCTGCTGCTGACCCGCGGCCTGAAATAGCCGTACCGGCTCGACGCCGAGCCTGAGTTGACCCATTACAATAGAGAGTCTATACTTAAAGGCTTGATTCGAATCTACTCAACCCTTTAACCAGCAACATGATAGACTCACCCAACGGCACAACCACCCAAACCGGCACGACGCTGACCGCGCGCGAGAAGCGCGACCTGCAGAAGGCGCAGCTGCGTCCGCTTGCCAACCT
>JALYYH010000252.1 GCA_030946665.1 Gemmatimonadota bacterium | reverse complement strand
TTCCGGTTGGTTCGTTCCGTCTTGAGCGTTGAGAAGAAGCTTTCCATGACGGAGTTATCCCAGACATTGCCAGATCGGCTCATGCTGCAGGTAACCCCAAGCCCGTGCAAGAGCCGTTGAAACGATTCACTCGTGTACTGACTGCCACGGTCGGAGTGGTGCAGAAGTGCGTTGACCGATCCGCGCCGCCAGATCGCCATGGTGAGAGCATCGGTGACGAGCTGGGTCGTCATTGCGGGATGCATGGACCAGCCGACAACCCGTCGCGAGAAAAGATCGAGCACTGCTGCTACAAAGAGCCATCCTTCGCTCGTCCAGATGTACGTGAAATCAGCCACCCACTTCTGATTCGGCCGAGCCGCCGTGAACTCGCGGTCCAGCACATTGGGCGCGAGCGAGTGTACGGGGCGATTCCCGGTATCCGCGGGGTGAGCGCGCCGGCGTGGCCGGGCTCTCAGTGCTTCACGGCGCATGAGACGAGCGACACGCTTTAGGCCGCAGATATGGCCCGCGTCACGAACATCGCCCAGGACGCGGCGCGCACCATACGTTCGATCGCTCAAAAAAAAGCTTGAACGCACCGTGACTAGAATCTCGGTATCCGTGCGTGATCGTTTACTTTCAGCACGCGTGCGCCATGCATAGAACCCACTCCGCGAGATTCCGAGCGCCTCGCATACCACGTCCACCGGCCAGGTCCCTCGGTGTTTCGCCACGAAGCCGAACTTCACATCGACTCCTTCGCGAAGTAGGCCGCGGCTTTTTTTAGAATGTCGCGCTCCATCTTCAGTCGTGCGACTTCTCGCCTGAGGCGAGTCAGCTCCGCCGCCTCGGGCTTCTGCTGGCCCTCGCCAGGGAACGCATGAGCCGGATCCTCGCGATGAGCCCGCACCCACCCCCGAAGCACATTGACGTGAATATCCAGATCTCGAGCGGCTTGGCTGACCGTGACTCCCCGCTCACACACCAGCTTTACTGCTTCAACCTTGAACTCCCGACTGAACCGCCCGTCGCGTACCCATGCCGCACCTCCGATTCCGAAAGAACACCTAAGGATGGTGTCCACGGAACCCGGTACAGCTCACTAAGCGCGTGTCGCCCTTCCTCCTACCCATCTGGACGGGGGATTTCAACCCGCGAGCATGAACAGTTTTAGCTAAGCGCTCTCGACCACACGTAATACAGTCCCTCTTTCCGGAGTCCTTTCCGTCCAAGGAAGCTCAGTGACTTCCTTCGCTGCGAATAGTTTCGAATACTCAGGACTGCGAAGCAATGCGTCGCAGATAGCCGGGTCGAATTGCATCCCGCGAAATCGGAGAAGCTCCTTACGCACGGACGTTGCGTCCAAAGCCGCTCGGTACGGACGATCGGTGGTCATGGCGTCGATTGTATCGGCGAACATGATGATTCTGGATCCCAATGGAATTGCCTCGCCCTTCAAACCATCCGGATACCCTGTTCCGTCCCAATTCTCATGATGATTTCGGATAAGCGGGACTACATCCTTTAGCTGCGTGACCGTGGAGGCAAGTTCAGCGCTCTTAATCGGATGCGTGCGCATTATGACCTGCTCTTCTGGGGTCAATCTGCCGGGTTTGCTAAGGATTGGTCCAAACACTTCGTGAATTTTTCCGACATCATGAAGGAGTGCGGCGGCGGCAACCCGCTCTATATCTCTCTCTCGCAGGCCCACGGCCTTGGCAATAATGCGAGCCTTGTCTGCCACCCTTCGGGAATGCCCCGACGTATAGGGATCGCGCGCTTCAATCGCCGCAACCATGAGCTCAAGCAATTCTCGGTTTGTTTGTTCCAGCTGCCAATTGACTTTATAGAGCTGGCGTAGTCCCAACAGGGGCACCGCGAGAACGAATGCGCCCGTCATTTTATACTCTACATAGATCCAAACAAAGAACAGAATAACTGGCAGCGAAAGAAAGTCGTACGGAAGCGCGCCGAGTGTATTCTTGCGCCAAATGCTCCAGGCGTTCTCCCCACTTACGATAGCGATGGCACCGCTCACACAAATGGAGTTAACAACGAAAAAAACAAGGAACAGCGCGAATAAAGAGATCGATCCAGATTGAGCAATGCTCGTCAACGCTTGTCCGCCGAGCGCACCGTACGCTAGGATTGCGAGCGCCACAGCAAGGGTTTGTTGGGCTGTATTGAAAACGGTCTTGAGGGGTTGCCTTTTGACCACGACCTGCTCGACGAAAGCAGAGCCCGCAACTGCGATGACGGTGACCCAATGGGGTGCTATTGCGGCGCTCGCGAGAACTGGGATAAATGACAGCGAGCCGCTGGTTTCGCGCGTCATCTTGTGACTGAGAAGATGAGCGAGGATGCTAATCAGACCGAACGCAAACGCAGCTCTTGCGAACGTGGGAGAGAATGCCGGGTCTTGTAGATACAATGCGACCCCCGCACCAATCGCGGCTATGCAAACAAGGGCGACGTATCTATGAATGCGACTCGGCATAAAGAAGGAGAAACCCCCGACCGCGGCTATGTCCAGATTTGCGTCTCTGGGAACAACCACGCCAACAAAGCCCTCATTTCGCGTCACCTCCCTAAAGCTCAGTCGCAATCAGCATCCGCTCATTGCGCTACTAGGTTGGCTCCGCTCATGTAACTAGGCTTGCCCGCTCAACTCATCTCTTAGCCGGGCGGGGGTTTTTGTTTTCCTGTTAGGACCCTTGTTAAGGTTGAACTGCGCGCAACGATCCTTCTGCTTCACCAGGTCTATCGACCCGCTTTCAAACTCAGACTGCTATCCAGTCACCAGGCGGTTACTCGCCAGCCTGATCAACCCATCGATTCGTTGCACTCAACACGGCTAGAGCGCTCGCCGTCTCCGCGCTCCCCTTGATCTCGCAGTTCCCCACCAGCAGCTGGCTCTCACGGCCGTTCCGCACCGTCACGCCAACGAACACGTACTCGCGCTCGAAGGCCTCCAGCACCTTCACTCCCTCCACCGCCAGTTGTCCTTCCCTGCCCTCGGCCGAGCCTATCGCGAATACCGCAGCGCGCGCGGCCAGATCGAGACGGGATCTGTCCCCCTCGATACCGTGGGCTTCACCAATGTAGGACTCCTCTCCCTTCCTCAGCGTCACACGGCAGGAAACTCCCTTGCTCCGGGACCCCCTGACCTCCACGTCCTCGAAGTACAATCGTCTGCCCGTATACTTCCTCACCCCACCCTCGGGGGTCGCGCCCACCACGAACTGACTGCGCGGCGTCGGGTGCGCCGCCTGCGGCTTTGGCTTCGCCTCGCTCGTTATCGCTACCGAGATTTTTCGATGATCCACCCGCATCGCCAAATGCGCCATCAGCGCACTCTCGATGTTCCTCACCACCTGCTTGGGCGTGAGCTCCGCGGTGGTCAGAACATGGATCTGCTCCACCGCCCCACTCTCGCTCTCTATGATCTTTGCGGAGACGACCCCCGGCAGCGTGAGGATGAGCTCCTCAGCACGCTTGATGGGTAGTACGCTGCCGGCAATGTTGTTCAAATTCAATTGTATGCAGGGATTCGATGCGTGGTTACCGCAGGTGGCCAATATCGTAGACGACTGATTTTTAATCAAGCAAAATGATCGGTCACCAGGGCGCGCCGACTTCTCCTCGCACCCGCGACGCAATCGTGACTCGATCGCGAGCGGAAACGCAACCATTCGCTCCGCCTTGCGGGTGCCGTTTTCCTATCAGCGCTCCAGAGGAGACGGCGCGTCGCCACTCGAGTCGAAGGTCGTTTTCATATCAGCGGTGCATCACCAGATCTTCGGCGCGAACATCGCATCTCACGCTCGCGACATCCCACACTACCGTCGAGCTACGCGTGCAGGCAGGAATCTCTTTGCCGCTTCTTCGAGCCAACTGTGCGTTGCTGTACCTCGCCGTCGCCTCGGCGTGCTCGTCCGAGAGACAGCCAGCCGCCTCCGTCACCATCGCGCCGGCGAGTCGCACTGTCGCGCTCGAGACGACGCGCCGAGGCAAGACTCTCCACGTCTCTGTCGTCATCACCAACGCCTCCAGCAAACCGATTCTCTGGTCGGACCGCGCGGTCGCCCTCGAGGAGTACCGGTACCTCCTGGCTCCGGATCGCAAAGGATCCGACTTGACCGAGGTCTGGGCGCCCGGCTGCGCCGACGTCAACGCCCCAAAGGCACCTCCTTCTCCCCGGTGAGAGCGTGACCCTCCTTCTGGCTGTCGCCTCCGCGGACCCCTCCTCCCGCGACTTCCCCGGCCAACCCGGGGTCTATCGCGTCCACTTCTTCCTGTCGGCCTACGTTGGCGGTGAGTACGCCCAGCTGCCGTATGCCGAGTCGGTGTCGCAGCCCTTCGACGTGGTGGCGGAATGAGGGTATGCCACTAGGGAATTCTTCGACAAAAAGAAGCGGGATGATGTAGTTGCGGCATCGCGTCCGCGAGAGTCCCTGGAGCAGATACGGGTCGCTCCCGAATTCCTCTCGCCCGTTCCCTTCGCCACCACCGATTGATCCCCAGAAATCCGAACAACCGGCTGCACTATGTTGCCACTGTTCTGCTCCTGGCGGCGATCTATGTCGTGGGCGGCCGACTCGGCTTCACCGCATCCGCGGTCCATCCAGTAGTCTCGTCGGCGTGGCCGCCTTCCGGCATCGCCCTCGCCGCGCTGCTGCTCATGGGCAGACGCTACTGGCCGGCGATCACCCTTGGTGCGTTCGTCGTGAATCTCACCGGCGGAATCGTACCGATCGCGGCGGCTAGCATTGCCGTCGGGAACACGCTCGAGGCAGTCGTGGCGGTGTGGCTGCTCACCTCGTTTGCCGGATTCCGAGCCTCGTCCGAGGCGCTCAGGCGTCTCAGGAACGTGCTCGCACTCGCGGTGCTCGGAGCGTTCGTCAGTACCGCCGTGAGCGCGACGATCGGTGTGTCGGTCCTCACCCTGTACGGCGGCGCGCCCGCAATCTCTTACGGGACTGCCTGGCTCGCCTGGTGGACCGGCGACGCCATCGGAATCCTGCTCGTCACACCGCTCATCCTCGCCTGGACGGCGGAGCCGCCGCGGCGCGTGCCGGCTCGCAACACCATCGAAGTGAGCGTGCTGGGTCTCCTTCTCGTCGCCTTCACGTCGGTGCTGTTCCAGGCGCCCTTCAGCTACGTGTACGCAATCTTCCCGGTGACCATTTGGGCGGCGCTGCGATTTGGGCCGCGCGGCGGCGACGTCGACCTTCGTCGTGTCGGCGCTCGCTATCTGGTACACCGTGGGCAACGTCGGTCCGTTCGCGACTTCCACTGAAACGAGCAATCTCTTCCAGCTCCAGACCTTCATCAGCCTCCTCTCGATCACGACGCTGATTCTCGCGGAGGTGATAGAGGAAAGGCGGACGGTGGAATCGGAGCTCGAGCGGTCACGGCAGCGGCACCTCGACATCATTCGCTTCGCATCGGTGGGGATGTACCAGACCACTCCCGCCGGAGAGATCGTCCTGGCCAACTCCGCGCTCGCCACCATTCTCGGGTACGACGGGCCGGAGGATCTCGTGGGCCGCAACCTCGGCGAGGAAGTCTACTGGAACCCGGCGCAGCGCAGCGCGTTCATCGCCCGCAACGAGCCGCGCACCGGGAGCAGCGCGCTCGAAGTGCCGTGGAAGCGCAAGGACGGCACGCCGATCACGGTGGACCTCCACGTGCGCGCGGTGACGGATGCCGCGGGAGGAACGGCGTACTTCGAGGGTTTCGTCTACGACCTCACGGGGCGCAAGCAGCTCGAGAAACAGTTCCGCCAGGCGCAGAAGATGGAGGCAGTCGGCCGGCTCGCCGGCGGAGTGGCGCACGACTTCAACAATCTTCTGACCATCATCGGGAGCTGCACCGATTTCATCCTGGGCGACCCGACGCTTCCCGACGAGCACATCGCCGATCTCACCGAAGTGAAAAAGGCGACCGATCGGGCGACCGCACGCAGATCGCGGGGTTCGAGATCTACCAGCGCGCGCTGATGGCGCCTCCACAATTCTCCCCCGCGGGGCTGCCGGCGGAGTCCGGCAGTCTCGTGATTTGGACGCGCATCCCCGCAGATGCCGCGCTCCCTTAGGGGGGCACAATTCCTCCGGCGCGCTTAGAGTCCCAGCTTTCGCAGCTCCTTCGCCCGCTCACGACTCACCACGAGACCGGGGCCGTCCCGCATCTCGGCGAGCAACTGCCCCTTTCCATGTCGGCGGAACGCCACGACGTGATCGAGATTCACGATGCGCTGCCGGTGGATGCGGACGAACCGCGCACGATCGAGCCGCGACTCCAGCCTGTTCAGCGACAAGTGCAGCAGGTACTTGCTCTTTCCCGTGTATGCGGTGACGTAATCGCCTGACGTCTCGAACCAGGAGATGCTCGCGACGACGACGGGAATTACGCCTCCACCGGACCGCACGAACAGGCGGCTCATCGATCCCTGGCCCAGCGCTTCCCGCAACCGATCGAGCGCAAATGGCGGCG
>JALYYH010000220.1 GCA_030946665.1 Gemmatimonadota bacterium | reverse complement strand
GTTCAGGCCTCGCTTCGGCACAAAAGCCCTGGCCAGACCAGAGACTACGTATTGCGCAATGCGACAGGTGAGGTATCAGCTGCGCTCGCCGGCGTTCTCCTTCCACCATCGAGAGAAAAGCGAGCGTGAGAATCTACCGGCAACTTTACCGGCACTTTGTTGGGAGAATCGCCCCTTTCACGGGATTCGACCGACCGATAGCTTCCGATCGTCGGTGCTCATTCTCCTATGAGAAGCCGACACGGGACGAAATCGGCCGAATCCCGGGATGGCCTCAAAATCCCCCGGCCTATGGCCTTACGAGTTCGAGTCTCGTCCCGGGTACTTTCTGCTTCTTCTCTCCGCGCCGATTGGTAATCAAGCGCGCGGGGGCCACCAAGAGCGCTATCGCTCGCTTGGCGCCAGCGACGCTTCTCTCCTTCCACGAACTCGCGACTTTATGCGCCGGGTGAGCCCCCGCACGCGCTCCGGTAGCTCGTCAAAATAAGTGTAGAAGACGGGCGTCACGTATAGCGTCACCAGCTGCGAGAACGCCAGCCCGCCTACCACCGCGACGCCGAGGGGACGGCGTGACTCCGCGCCTGCTCCTCTACCCAGGGCGATCGGAAGCGTCGCCATCAGTGCGGCCATCGTCGTCATCATGATAGGCCTGAACCTGACTATCGCCGCCTGCACAATGGCTTTCTCCGGCGTGATGCTCTCCTTGCGCGCCACCTCCAGCGCGAAGTCGATCATCATGATCGCGTTCTTCTTGACGATGCCGACCAACAAGATCAGGCCGACGAATCCGTAGACGTCCAGCGGCATCCGGAACACCAGCAACGCGAGCAACGCGCCAAAAGCCGCAAAGGGCAATCCGGTGAGAATCGTTGCCGGATGAATGAAGCTCTCGTACAGAATGCCGAGCACCATATAGATGACGAAAATCGCCAGAATCAGCAGGGCGAGCAGGCCCTGCTGGCTCGCCTGAAACGCCTGAGCGGTTCCCGAGAAGCTCATTGTGATTGTCGAGGGAACGATTGCTGCCGCCGCGGCCTCGACGGCGGCGGTCGCCTGACCGAGCGCTACTCCAGGCCTGGTGTTGAACGAGATCGTCACCGCCGGGAGCTGGCCGGCGTGGGTGATCGAAAGCGGACCCACACCCTGGGTGATGTTTGCCACGGCGCTGAGTGGAACGAGGTCGCCCTTCTGCGAGCGCACGTACAACATCCGCAACGCGTTGACGTCCTGCTGGAACCGGGGAAGCAGCTCCATTATTACCATGTACTGATTGTTCGGCGTGTAGATCGTCGACACCTGGCGCGACCCGTATGCGTCGTACAGCGCGCTCTCGATCTGCTGCGCGGAGACACTTAGTGAGGCGGCGCGATCGCGGTCGATCGCCACATTTACTTCGGGGTTGGAGATCTGGAGATCGCTGGTGACGTCCTGGATCCGCGCGATGTCCCGCATCCGCGCTTCCAACCTTTTCGCGGCTGTGTCGAGCACGCCAATGTCGGTGCCCTGCAACGTGAACTGATACTGGCTCTTGGAAGGGCGCCCGCCGATCTGGATCGCGGAAGGCACCTGCATGTAGACGTTCATTCCTGGAACGGTCGACAATTTCGGCCGTAGCTCGTTCACGATTCCGTCCGCACTCAGCCTCTGGCCGCGCGGCTTCAGGCCGAGGAAAATTCGTCCCTGATTTCCGCTTCCGCCGCCCCCGCCTCCGACAGACGACATGAAGCCAGCGATATTCGTATCGCTGGCAACGATAGCCGCGATCTGCTGCTGATGCGTCACCATGTCCTTGAATGAAGTTCCCTGCGCGGCTTCAGTAGTGGCGATGATCTGCCCTGTGTCCTGTGTCGGGATGAAACCGGTCGGCACCAGCTTGTACAGGACGACAGTGCCGACAAGCACAGCGAGCGAGAACATCAGGGTGAAGAACCTGTGGACCATCACCCATTCGAGACTCGATTCGTACCGGTTGAGTATACGCGTGTAAACCCGCTCGGAGGCGTTGAACAGTCGTCCGTGCGCATGCGAGGGCGGCTTGAGAAACCTGCTCGCCAGCATTGGCGTGAGCGTCAGCGACACGAACCCCGAGACGAGAATCGCGGTCCCGATCGTCACTGCGAACTCGTGGAACAGCCTGCCGAGGATTCCGCCCATGAACAGCAGCGGAATGAAGACGGCAGTCAACGAGACCGTCATCGCCAGGATCGTGAAGGCCACCTCGTTCGATCCGTCAAACGACGCCTTCATCGGAACCTTTCCCATCTCCAAGTGGCGGACGATGTTCTCGAGCATCACGATGGCATCGTCGACAACGAAGCCGACCGCGAGAGTGAGTGCCATCAGCGACAGGTTGTCGAGCGACAAGCCGAGCAGGTACATCACCGCGAACGTCCCGATGAGCGACATCGGCAGTGCGAGGCTCGGGATGATCGTAGCTGAGATGTTTCGCAGGAAGACGAAGATCACCATTATGACGAGGAACAGCGTCAGCATCAGCGTGAACTTCACCTCACCGACAGACTCCTCGATCGACAGGGACCGATCGTAGAGCGTGTGCACATCCACGCTCGGTGGAATCTGATCGCGGAGTGATCCAACCAACCCCTTCACACCGTTCGCTACCGCGACGGTGTTCATTCCGGGCTGGCGCTGAATGGCCAGCACGACCGCCCGGTCGCCGTTATACCAGCTCGCCAGCCTGTTGTTCTCTACGTCGTCGAGGACCTGCCCCAGCTCGTCGAGGCGCACCGGCGCGCCGTTGCGGTAGGCGACGACCATCTGCCTGAACTGCTGCGCGTTCTGGAGCTGCCCGTTGGCCTTGATGGTGGACGCCTTGCTGAGTCCCCACAGCGTTCCCGTCGGCATGCTGACGTTTTGCGAGGCAATCGCCGATGCGACTTCATCAATGCCAATTCCGCGGTTGGCGAGCGATGTGGGGTCGAGCTGCACCCGAATGGCGTACTTCTGGCCGCCATAGACCTGAACCTGCGCGATTCCCGGAACCATCGAGATGCGCTGCGCAATGAACGTCTCGCCGTATTCATCGAGCTGCGAGAGCGGCATCGTCTTCGATGTCAACGCCAAGTAAAGAATTGGCTGATCGGCGGGGTTCACCTTCCGGTATGATGGCGGGAGAATTCCGAACGGGAGACTGCGAAGCGTCTGGGAGATCGCCGCCTGAACATCCTGGGCTGCCGCGTCGATGCTTCGATCTAGCGAGAACTGAATGGTGATGGACGTCGATCCGAGTCCGCTCGACGACGTCATGTTATCGATGCCAGCGATCGTCGAGAACTGCTTCTCGAGAGGCGTCGCGACCGCGGCCGCCATTGTCTCCGGACTTGCTCCGGGGAGATTTGCGTTCACCTGGATCGTTGGGAAATCAACCGTCGGAAGATCGCTCACAGCGAGCCGCGTATACGAGACGCCCCCGAAGAACAGAATTCCGATCATGACGAGCGCGGTCATGACGGGCCGACGGATGAACAGAGCTGTCATCGGGGTACTCCTTTGATCGAAACCCTGGAGCCCGGTATCAGACGGGATTGCCCGTCGACCACGACCTTCTCGCCCTCCTTGAGACCGGAGGCGATGACGGATACGGAGTCGACGGTGCGCGACACCTGTATTGGCCGCTGCTTCGCCGTGCCTGTGCTGTCAACAGTATAGACGAAGGTGCCCTGCTGACCGGTCAGCACTGCGGGAGCCGGCAACGTAAGCGCGTTTGGATCGACGTAGAGCTGCAAGGCGACGTTGGTGTATTGACCAGGCCATAACGTCCCTTCCGGGTTGGAGAATCTCGCCTTCAAAAGCACCGTGCCGGTGGTTGAGTCGACGTTGTTGTCGATGAACGCCAGCGTGCCCGTCAGTGGCACGCCCGACCCCTCCGAAGGA
Source organism: Gemmatimonadota bacterium (assembly GCA_030946665.1). The sequence continues at coordinate 10,537 of JALYYH010000220.1, read as the reverse complement.
GATGCGCGCACCTGGAGTGCGTTACCGCCGCGATAATATCTCTGGATAACTGGGAGCTCACTCTGCGGTATCGAAAACCGAACGAGAATCGGCTGGATCTGATTTATGACCACGAGCGGGGGATTGCTGTTCGCCTTTACCAGGTTCCCCCGGCGCACGAGCAAGCTTCCGGTTCGTCCGGAGATGGGGGCGCGAATTGTCGAGTTGGCGACGTCGAGTGCGGCTTTCGCGACGTTTGCGCGGTCGGCAGCAACCGTCGCCGCCGCCGAGGCCGCGGTAGCCTCTGATTGATCCGCCTGCGAGCTGGTCACGTAACCTTCTTTCACCAGCGCAGCGTAGCGCGCCGCATCGCGACGAGCGTTCGCCGCCTGTGCCTCGTCGCGCAGCAGCTGCGCGCGGGCCTGCTCGAGCACCGCCACGTACGGACGCGAATCGATCTCGAACAGCACGCGACCCTGCTGCACGTCCTGTCCCTCCGCGAACGTGACTCGATTCAATATGCCGTTCACCTGCGCCTCGACCGCGACGGTCTGCATCGGCTCGGCAACTCCGTTCGCGCTCACGATGTACGGAATCGGGGTCCGCTTGACCGTCGTCACGCTCACCGGAACCTGCGGCTGGCGGGGTGGGGCAGACTTTGAGCACGCCGCGACGAGCAGCGCCACGGCCACGAAGACGCGGGCGCTGAGCGCTGGCGTACCGCGAAAATCACGCAATCCGGGCGCGCTCATGGACGAATTGCATTTGGTGGTTGGGGAGACACGAGCGAATCTGGAGTGAACGAAAACGGGGTGTCACCCCGCACTCCGAGAACGCCCGTATCTCGGGCGAGCTGCGCGAGTGAGGTATACCATTGCCACCGAGACTGAACCTGCTGGGCCCTCGCGTTCGCCAACGCGGTCTGGGCAGTAAGGAGATCGATGATACTGCCGACTCCCTCTCGATAACGACCCGCCGCGACTTGCACTGACTGCTGGGCGCTGTTCAACAGATCGTCCGCTGTCGCAACGCGCCGCTCGGCCGTCTGCAGCGCGTAGTACGAGATGAATACCTGTGTTACAACTTGCTGACGCGTTTGATCCGCCAGCGCCGAGATTGCGTCCGCCTGCGCGCGCGCCGCCGCAACGTCATACTGGCGCGAGAAGCCGTTAAAAATTGGGAAGGCCAGGCCGAGGGTGACTCCGTACGACGGTCCCGCGAAAGTCGGAGGCTTCGAATACGTGCGCGCGGCGTTGCTCCCGAACGTGAGCGACGGAAGCTCCGCGGAGCGGGCGACGCGAATCTGTGCCTCGGCCGCCGCCGCTTGCGCGCGGGCCGCGGCAAGATCCGGGCGATTGCGCAACGCAGCATTGATCACGCTGTCCACGCTCTGTGAGATTTTTCCCACTGGAATGGCCGCCGGCAGCGGCGCCAGATCGAAGGGCAGATTAGCGGGAAGGCCCAGCGCGGCAGCGAGACCTCCACGCGCAGCCTGAAGATTCCCCTCGGTCGTCTCGAGATTGAGCTGCTCCTGCGACAGCGCGGTCCTTGCCTGCAGTACGTCCGCGATGGTGGCGAGACCGACGGTGAAGCGCCGCTGCGCGGCGGTGAGACTCGCCTGTGCCTCCGCGATGGCGGACCGCTCCGCCGCGAGCAATGCCACGGTCGCCATGTAAGTGAAGTATGCTGCCTCGGCCTGCAACACGGTGTTCTGCAGCGTAGCGTTGTGGGAGAGGCTTGCCGCGAACAGGGTCTGGCGCGCTCGCTCCACCGACCCTGAGCGTCCGCCGAAGTCGAGCAGCAGATAGTTGAGCGTGAGCGACGGTCCGTATTCCGTCCTGTCGCCCGCGGGGCGCGCCAGCGTTGCGGGCGACCGGTTCCTGGACAGCGTCGCCGCGCCGTTGATGGTCGGGTAATATTGTCCGCTCACCGAGCCTAGAATGGCGGCCGATGCACGTGCCTGCGCCCACGATGCGCGGGTGGCGGGATTATTTCGTAGGGCGAGGTCGACGACATCGGCGAGCGCGAGCTGCTGAATGCGTTGCTCGAGATCCGGCGGCACCGCCAACGCGGTAGCTGCCGTTACAATTGGCTCGGGCTTGATTGCTCCGGGTGGCGCCTTCCAGGGAACGTTCGGAGCGGGTGGCGCGGCCGGTACTCCGTGGACTCGGGGAGGACCCATCTCGCACCCGCAAACGCTCAATATCAATCCGCCAATGGTAGTTTGGATGATTCTGTGTAGACGAGACATTATTCCGAATACGGTGTCGAGACTTATTCTGCTGGTTTTGTGGGGCGCCCGGTTTCAGTAGATTTGGCGGTTCGCACCGAAACGTTAGGAGCAAATGACGAAGTATAAGTTCGCCAAAGTCCCGCCGCGCGGCGAAACGATCGAATTCAAGAGCGGCGCGCTGAAGGTTCCGGATCATCCGATCGTCCCGTTCGTGGAAGGCGATGGGACCGGTGCTGACATCTGGCGCGCATCCGTGCGCGTGTTCGACGCTGCTGTGAAGCGCGCCTACGGCGACCAGCGCTCAGTGGCCTGGATGGAAGTTTTCGCGGGCGAAAAATCGTTCAAGCAGTTCCAGGACTGGCTGCCGCAGGAAACGATTGACGCAATGCAGGAATTCCGCGTATCGATCAAAGGACCGCTGACGACTCCAGTGGGCGGTGGAATACGCTCACTCAATGTCACGCTGCGCCAGGTGCTCGACCTCTATGCGTGCATCCGTCCCGTTCGGTATTTCCAAGGCGTCGGTGCGCCCGTAAAGGAACCAGAGAAGGTCGACGTCGTGATCTTTCGCGAGAATACGGAAGACGTCTATGCGGGAATCGAGTGGAAGGCCGGCTCTCCCGAAGCGGAGAAGGTCGCGAGCTTCCTTCGCAAGGAGTTCAGGAGCGAGATTCGCGAGAAATCCGCGATCGGCATCAAGCCAATGTCGGAGTTCGGCTCGAAACGCCTGGTGGAGATGGCGATCCGGTACGCGATCACCAAATGCAAGGAATCGGTAACGCTCGTGCACAAGGGGAACATCATGAAGTTCACCGAGGGCGCGTTCCGCGACTGGGGCTACGAAGTGGCGCGAGAGAAATTTCCCAACGACACCTGCACCGAATCGGAGCTCACCAAGGGCGGACCCACGGCACGCGCTGACGCAATCGTAATTCGCGATCGCATCGCTGATTCCATGTTCCAGCAACTCCTCCTCCGGCCCGCTGAATACTCGGTGATTGCGACGCCGAACCTCAATGGCGACTACCTGTCCGACGCAGCGGCAGCCCAGGTCGGCGGACTCGGCATCGCACCGGGCGGCAACGTCGGCGATGGCGTCGCCGTATTCGAGGCGACTCACGGGACCGCTCCCAAATACGCGAACCTGAACAGGATCAATCCCGGCAGCGTCATCCTCTCCGGCGTTATGATGTTCGAGTACATGGGTTGGAACGAGGCTGCGCAGCTTATCGTCAAGGGAGTGGAGAACGCCATCAAATCGAAGCGGGTCACCTACGATCTCGCGCGTCAGATGCCCGGCGCGACCGAAGTGTCGACCTCCGACTTCGGCGACCAGGTAATCGCCGGGATGAAGAGCTAGCTAGTGGTGTCTGTCAGCATCAACTCGGTCAACCCGGCGGAAATCGGAACGGCGCTCCTGGTCGTCGCCCTCGGCGAGAATCCGTCGCTGGCGGGAATCGCGGGGCTCGATACCGCGACTCAGGGAGCGCTGGGCCGGACAATCGAGATGAAGGATTTTCGCGGGTCGCGCGACGAGACCCTGCATCTCACCGGCGTCGCGAAAGGACCACGACGCCTGCTTCTGATTGGCATGGGGAGCGTGACCGATCGCAAAGCGTCATTCCGCCGAGCGGCTACACTCGCTGGGCGCCAGGCACACCGGCTCGGAGTAGGAGAGATGGTCTGGTACTCCGGTCAGATCGCGCCTGAAGAGACAGAAGCCATCACCAGTGGATTGATCGCTGGGGCGTGGGAATACGCGGATCTCAAATCGCCAGTGCCCGAGGCAGAGCGCAAGAAGCCGCTGGAGAAGGCGACGATCATTACCAGCAATACCAATGACAGCCGCCGCGGACTGGCGAATGGCCAGGCAATCGGAGCGGGTCAGAGTCTGGCGCGGCGCCTGGCGATGATGCCCGGCAATCTGTGCACGCCCGAGTATCTCGCTCAGACCGCTGCCGACATCGCGAAGCGTTACGGAATGGGAATCACCGTTCTCGGTCGCCGCGAGATGGAGGCCGAGAAGATGGGATCGTTCCTCGCGGTTGCGCAGGGGACGGCTCAGGATCCCAAGTTGATCACGCTGGAATACAAGGGCGGGAAGCCAAACGCCAAACCCGTGATGCTGGTGGGGAAGGGACTCTGCTTTGACAGCGGCGGAATCTCCATCAAGCCGGCGCAGGGAATGGAGTTCATGAAGTTCGACATGTGCGGCGCTGCCGGCGTCCTCGGTACGTTCGAGGCGATCGGACAGATGAAGCCCGAGGTGAATGTCGTGGGAATCATAGGAGCGACAACGAACATGCCGTCCGGCACCGCAATGAATCCCGGAGACGTGGTCAGGGCCCAGAATGGGAAGTCGATCGAGATCATCAATACTGATGCGGAAGGTCGACTCGTGTTGGCGGACTGTCTGTCCTACGCGAAGCGGTTCGAGCCTGACGTCGTGATCGATGCCGCCACTCTCACCGGCGCCTGCGTCATCGCGCTGGGCCACAGTGCCAGCGGAGTCTTCTCGAGTGATGATGCTCTCATCGCGGAAATTCTTGCCGCGGGCAAGCGCGCCGGTGAGCCAGGGTGGCCACTCCCACTGTGGGACGAGTACAAGGAGCTCATCAAATCGGATGTGGCTGACGTCAAGAACTCCGGAGGTCGTCCGGCGGGCGCCGTAACGGCGGCGCTGTTTCTCAAGGAATTCGCGGAGGGCTATACGTGGGCTCACCTGGATATTGCGGGCACGGCGTACTCCGAGAGTGACCTGGTGACGATTCCGAAGGGACCGACCGGAGTCCCGACGGGTACGTTCATCGAATTCATTCGCGGGAGAGTACACTGAAGCGGTGCTCGGGGCGCAGACGCAGCCCAGCCCGCCTCGGCCTTGTGGCCGGGGCGCTTTTGTACGTGGGTGTGCCTGGCGTCGACGCTCAGGTGGTGTCCCCCCCCGTTAGCCAGGTGCCGATTCCCGTCAAGCCGAAGACCGATTCAGCGCCCGACAGCACGCGTGTGAAGATCGATTCCATCAAGGCACCGATAGGGCGATTCGCGGACCCACTCACCTACGAGATTGGGCCACAGTACGAGTGGAACCGGGCGCAGCTTTTCGCGACCGGCTCGCTCACACTCGTCGACTTGCTCGATCGAATTCCGGGCCTCACCACGTTCCGATCCGGCTGGCTCGCCACTCCGCAGACGGCGACTTACAACGGTGACTTTCCTCGCGTCAGACTTTTCTATGATGGCCTCGAGGTAGACAATCTCGACAACAAAACCGGCGGGGTTCTCGACCTTTCCACGATTCAGCTCTGGACGCTCGAGCATCTAAGCATCGAGCGAAGCGCGGGCGAGGTGAGGCTGTACATGCGGAGCTGGCGCGTCGACAACACTGATCCCTACACACGCGTCGATGTTGCCACCGGCAACGAAGACACCAATCTGTATCGGGGCTTTTACGGAAAGCGCTACGACAACGGCGGAGTCCTCCAGCTCGCTGGGCAGCAGTTCGGAGTTCGCAGTACGCGATTCGCTGGCGCCGGGAATGCGTTGTCGCTGCTGGGAAGAGTGGGAATCGCACGCAAAGGGTGGAGCTTCGACGCATTCGCAAACCGCGTTCACGCCACACGCGAAATTCAACGAGCAGCTTTCAGCAGGCCGCCGGTATTCTCTCTGAACGCCACCAACACGAATGCATACCTCCGGATCGCCGTAGGCGCTCAAAGCGGCCCGTGGGCGCAAGTCAGCGTCGCGTCGCTCGGCTTCAAGGGCACGACCGGTCCGGACCGGAACGTCGCCGCCGCGACGCAGCCTGACACTACTGAGCGCAGGATGTTCGAGACCCAATACAGCGTGAGCGGTGGATATACGGCGGGCCCCGCGCGGGTGGAGGTCTCCGATCGGCTTCGCTCCATCTCGGGGACGCGGACCAACGCGCTCTCGGGGAGGATCGATCTCGCGACTCCTCTGGGTATCCTCAGCGGATTCGCCGAACAAGACGGTTACCGTCGCACGGCGAACGCGGAAGTGGGGGTCCGGGCCCAACCGCTCCCGTTTTTTGCTCTATCAGGATCTGTGGCGAGGTCGACGCCGAGCGGCGGCGGGACGCCTGCACTGGCAGGCACGACAACGGCTCGCGGGGAAGTCGGGCTGAGGATTTTCGGACCCTGGGTATCGGGTGGGATGATCCGGACCGACAAGACTCAGGGGCTGGCCCCGCTTGTCTACGACACGCTGCTGCTTCCTACCCCCGCCGGTCGCGCCACCGCACAAACGGTTTCGATTCGGGGGCCCCTGGGACGTGGATTCGGAATCGACAGCTGGCTCACACGGTGGGACCAAACCCGACCGTATCAGCCACAATTTCAGAGCAGGTCAGAAATCAACTTCACCAACAACTTTCTGCGGCGTTTTCCGAAGGGCGACTTCGAGCTGCATGCCGCGGGTGTCTATGAATACCGCGGCCGCACGATCTTTCCGCTTGCCGCGGGGGATGTGAGTGCCGCGACCGCCAAAACCCTCTCCGCCTTGCTCGAGGTGAGAATTCTGCGAGCGGTAGTCAGCTACCAGCAGCGAAACATCCTTGGGTACCAGTATGACGTGATTCCAGGTTTTGTGATGCCACGAGTGCTCGCGATTTACGGCGTGAGATGGGATTTCTGGAATTGACAAACTTGTTGTGGTTTCGTAAGATAGCCCACCTCACATGATATCCAGCATGACTGGTTTCGGCGCGGCTGACGGGCTCGTTGGTGACGCGCGCGCCAGCGTCGAAATCAGAACGGTGAACCACCGCTTCTTCAGCCCGAACCTCAAGCTTCCAGCCGTCTTCTCGCGCTGGGAGGGTGAGATCCGGGAACAGCTCCGCCAGAAAATTGCGCGTGGACACGTAACCCTCACGGCGCGGATCGATCGCGACTCGATTACTCCCGTTATCGATGAAACGCTACTGGCAGACTATCTGACCGCGCTGAAAGCTCTGCAGAAAAAGCATAAGCTCGCTGGCGAGCTCGACCTCGCCACCCTGCTGCGCCTTCCGGACGTGATCGCGGCACCAAGCGAAGAGCTCGGCCCCGGCTCCGGTGACGCTCTCGTCAGGTTGGTAGCCACAGCGGCTGACAATCTGATCGCAATGCGAAGGGCGGAGGGCGCGCAGCTCTCCAGCTTTCTGATCGAGCGAGTGGACGCGGTCGAGTCCAGCCTCGCGCGCATCCAGAAACGCGCCCCTCTGCGACTCAAGGAGCAGCACGAGCGAATCAAGCGGACGGTGGGTGAGCTGATAGGTGGAGCTGGAGGGGATCATCAGCGGATTGCTCAGGAAATCGCGATCCTGGCCGACAAACTCGATGTCGCCGAGGAGCTCGACCGATTCAGGTCGCACCTGGCAGCGTTTCGCGAGACCGCCCGATCGAAAACCAGCGATCCGGTGGGGAAGCGGCTTGGATTCATTCTCCAGGAGATGGTGCGCGAGGCGAACACCATTGGGAGCAAAGCCAACGACGCGCCCATTCTCGACGACGTGATCGCAATGAAGGAAGAGCTCGAGCGGATCCGCGAACAAGTCGAGAATCTGGAATAATGGCGTTTCCGGTCATCCTCTCCTCGCCTTCGGGTGGCGGCAAGACAACGATCGCCCATCGGCTCCTCGCCCAAAGGAAGGACGTCGGGTATTCGGTCTCCTGCACCACGCGACCCCCACGCGAGGGGGAGGTAGACGGCCGGGATTACCACTTCAAGTCGGTCGAGGATTTTCGGCGAGGCCAGGCGGCGGGAGAGTTCGCCGAGTCGGCTGAGGTGCACGGGCACCTGTATGGGACACTTCGTGCCGAAGTCGAGCGTGTCCTATCGTCTGGAAAGCACGTGATAATGGACATCGACGTTCAGGGAACCAAGCAGTTTGCGGCCGCCTTTCCTGAATCCGTGCTTGTTTTTATCCTTCCCCCTTCAGCTGAGGCGCTAGTCGAGCGGCTGACGGCGAGGGGCACCGAGGATCCCAAATCTCTCATTCGACGATTGAGAAGTGCCAAAGACGAGCTGAAAGCGATAGATTTGTATCCGTACGTCGTGGTAAACGATCGGATCGAATCGGCGGTCGCTGCGATTTCCGGCATTATAGACGCTGAAGGCGTCAAGCGGTCGCGAAACCGCCGATCCCTGACCGCTCGCATCAGGGAGCTCGAGGAAGGTATCCAGCGCGCGATAGATCATTATTCAACGAGGAAGTAATGCAGGTTTTCATCCCGAACGAAGTCGCGAAGCACGCGACCAACAAGTATCTGGGAGTTCTGGTGGCCGCCAAATACGCGCGCGTCCTCAACGAGTTCCCCCGCGATCGCTCCGCTCCAGGCGAGAAGAAGCTGACGACCCGAGCACTCGAAGAGCTCACCGAAGGTGAGGTCGAGTATCGCGTTATTCCCCGCCGCCGCACGGAGTAAGTACCGCGCGTCCATTCGCAGACGCCCGCATCCTCCTCGGTGTTACCGGAGGCATCGCCAGCTACAAGTCCGTGTGGCTGGCGCGTTTGCTTGCACAGGCCGGAGCTGAAGTCGACGTGGTGATGACGCGTGCGGCCCGCGAGTTCGTGGGGCCGATCACCTTTGAGGCCGTCACAGGACGCCCCGTGCACACGGAGATTTTCGGTCCCGGGCACGCCCTCGATCATATCAAGCTCGCGCGCGAGGCAAAGGTCATCGTCGTCGCTCCGGCGACCGCGGATTTTGTGGGACGCGCCACGCACGGTCTCGCCGACGACCTGCTCACGGCCTGCCTGCTCGCGACACAATCGAAGGTGCTACTCGTTCCCGCGATGAATGACAGGATGTGGGCTCACGCACAGACGAAGCGGAACGTCGACCACGCGCGATCGCTCGGCTACGATGTTCTGGACCCCGACGAAGGTCCGCTTGCTGTCGGTGAAGGCAGCGGCCCGGGAAGGATGCCGGAGCCCGAAGCGATCATGAGTCGCATAGGTCGATTGCTCGAGTCCAAGTCTTCACTGTCCGGCAAGAAAGTCGTCGTCACCGCCGGGGCTACGCGAGAGCCGATCGACCCGGTGCGTTTCATCTCGAATCACAGCAGTGGAAAGATGGGAGTGGCAATCGCGCGAGCCGCGTGGCGAAGGGGAGCCGATGTAACGCTCATTGTCGGCCACGTCGATGTCGCACTCCCGAGCGAGCTCGCCACCGTGAAGGCGGACACGGTGGAAGAAATGGCGAGATCCGTCGCTAAGGCGTTGCCTTCGGCCGACGTTCTCGTGATGGCTGCGGCACCGGCCGACTTTCGGCCCGCGGAGAGAACGACCACAAAGATCAAAAAGGGACGCGGGGCGGCGAAAATCGAGCTCGAAACTACAGAAGACATTCTCACAACCACCATCCCGAAGCGTAAGAAGAAGAGTCTGATCGTCGGTTTTGCGCTGGAGACCGGCAATGGTCTCGGGAGTGCGCGCGAGAAGCTAAAAGCAAAGGAGCTCGATCTGGTAGTGCTCAACGATGCGACCGAGCCCGGCGCGGGCTTCGGGGTCGATACGAATCGTGTAACTCTCATCGATCGCGCCGGAAACGAGGAAGAACTGCAGCTGATGTCGAAATCCGATCTCGCCGAGGTGCTGCTCGACCGCATCGAAGAGAAGCTGAGTGCACGCTAAGGATCTGCTACGCCGCTACCTCGAGCAGCGGCGCGAAATGGGTGAGTCGGAGCTGGTGCTCGACGGGCTGAAAGTCGACGACGTGATGCGACTGATCGGAGCGGCGACTGCCTTTCTACCTGTTCAAGATGCCCCTCGCAACCTGCGCGAGGTCAGCTCCTCCGACACGCGGGATTGGCGAACCTCGCTTCGCGAAGCTGGCGTGAATGTTGACGCGCCAGTCTCGACGGTTGCTTCGGTTGAGGTCGAGCCGGAGACAGAACCTCCTCAAGTCAAACTGCCCGACGAAATGGCATTCAAGAGGGGAATTGTAGTACAGCCGCAAGAAAGGGAGCCGATGCCAAGCGCGATCCTCAAGCTTCGTTCGCTCGATGAGATCGCGGAGAAGGTGAAGAAGTGCACTCGCTGCCCCCTCTATGCGACTGCGACGAACGCTGTTCCCGGAGAGGGGGATCCCCACGCGAAGCTCGTATGCGTCGGCGAGGCGCCCGGTGCAAAGGAGGACGAGACGGGCCGCCCGTTCGTCGGCCAGGCTGGGCAGCTTCTCACGAAGATTCTCGCCGCGATCGACATGACCCGAGAGCAGGTTTTCATTTGCAATGTCCTCAAGCACCGACCTCCGGGGAATCGGAATCCCCAACCCGAGGAAGTCGAGGCCTGCAGTCCGTACCTGATCCGGCAGCTCGAGC
>JALYYH010000205.1 GCA_030946665.1 Gemmatimonadota bacterium | reverse complement strand
CGCTCAACCAGTACGATTCGGCATTTCAGTACCTGCGGGAGCACACCGAGATCCGCGACGTCATCATGAGCGGCGGCGACCCGATGATGTTGAGCGACCGGAGACTGGAATATCTTTTCCAGCAGCTACGCGCGATCCCGCACATCGAGATCATCCGCATAGGCAGCCGGATTACCTCGCACCTGCCGGAGCGGATCACGCCGGAATTCTGCGAGATGGTGCAGAAGTACCACCCCATCTTCATGAACACGCACTTCAATCACCCAAGTGAGCTGACGCCGGCCGCGGTCGCTGCGTTGGATCGCCTGTCGAGAGCCGGAGTCTCGCTCGGCTGCCAGACGGTGCTGCTCAAGGGCGTAAACGACGATCCAAAGGTAATGATGAAGCTGATGCACGAGCTGCTGAAGGCGCGCGTGCGACCCTACTACCTATATATGGCGGATCAGGTGGCGGGCGGTGAGCATTTCCGCACGACGGTCCAGAAGGGTCTGGAGATCATGCAGGCACTCCGCGGCTGGACGTCCGGACTCGCGGTTCCGCAGTTTGTGATCGACTCTCCGGGCGGCGGCGGTAAGGTGCCGCTCCTGCCCGAGTACCTCGAGTCGATGACCGATGACGAAGTGATCTTCCGCAACTACGAAGGGAAGCGCTTCGTGTACAAGCAGCCTCGTCCGGTGGCACCCACGCCGAACGAGGTGGAGCGCGCGGCCGAGCTCGATGTTGTCCCGATCGGCCGCAAGAAAACCGCGGCGCCACGGCGCACCAAACGCCGCCGCGCAGCGGGCGAGTAGCTGGCCCACCCGAAAAGAACGCCGCCTCTCGACTCGAGGCGGCGTTCTTTTTTTTCTCTGACGAAAGAAGTCTTAACCTTCGTTATCCTCGTCCTCGAAGGTGAGAGCGTCCGCCTCGCGAACGCGGTCGAGCATGGCATTGACCGGGACTGCGATGCCCCTGTCGTTCAGCGCGGATTCGTTAGTCGAGCCGCGCTGGAACCAGCTCCCCACTTCCGGCGTGGTGTCCGTACTACCCGTACCAGCCGCCTCTTCGTCAGGGGCGGTATCCGAACCATACACGTCCATTCGACCTCCACGGGTTCTTTGTCCCTTGCAACCATCTCTACGATACCCCGAAACAGGAGTTTCGTGTCGCTGCAAGAAGCTACAACGGGAACCGAAACCCTCCAATAGTAAGACGATGTCCGAGGCCGAACTGGTACACAGAAAACGCTGCTATCGGATCGATTTCGGGTCGATCCCTCTAGTAGCGAAAATGCGGCCAACTGCCTCGCCGATCTTATTGTTCGGGGTACTGGCCCCGGCCGTCACGCCGATTCTGACCGGACCCGGTTCAGGTATCCAGTTGGCGGACGAAGTTTCTTCCTTCGAGCCCAGCGGACGGTGACGAATCTGCCTGGAGCTGGGGTCGATGTCGTCGGCATCCTCGACGTGAAAGGTGCGGACACTCTCAGAACAGAGAGCCGCCAGTGAGAGCGTGTTGCTGGAGTTGTAGCCTCCGATGACGACCATCGCGTCGAGCGGCTCTCTCAGGAGCTCGACGACCGCGTCCTGGCGCTCCTGGGTGGCGCTGCAGATAGTGTCGAAGGTGCGGAAGTTTTCCTTCGCGTAGTCTTCACCATGAGCGCGCGTCATCGATTGCCCGACCAGCTCTCCAATAGCGAGAGATTCGCGCGCGAGCATGGTCGTCTGATTTGCCACGCCGATGCGCCTCAGGTCTCTGGCCGGATCGAAGTTCGGAGATGCCGCGTGCGCGAAACGCTCCATCAGAGCGTCTGCACTGAGGCCTCCCTCAATAAACTCGCAAACCAGTTTTGCCTCATCCAAGTTGCGAACTATGAAGAACTGAGCCCCTTCGTACTTCCCTGCCTGTGAGGCTGTCGCCCGAGTCTCTTCATGATAGTACTTGCCGTGGATGAGCGATGTGAATCCATCGCGCGCGTAGCTTTCCACCCGCTTCCATACGTTGAGCACTGAACCGCAGGTGGTATCGACCATGACGCAGCCGATTTGTCGAAGAATCTCGAAGTCCGTGATCGTGACGCCGAACGCCGGCAGGATCACCACGTCTTCCGGCTTCACTCCACTGAAGTCGATGCGCCCATCGCTGGGCATGAGGAAGGTGATCCCCATCGCCTGGAGTTTCGAGTTCACATGCGGGTTATGGATGATCTCGCCGGCCAGATAGATGGTACGATCGGGGAACTTCTTTCTGGCCTGATAAGCGTACTCTACCGCACGCT
>JALYYH010000151.1 GCA_030946665.1 Gemmatimonadota bacterium | reverse complement strand
CCGCCAACGCGCTCGGACTGCAATCGCTGGCGAACGTCTTCTCCGAGCTGGTCAGCTACATCCCGAGCGTCATCGCGTCGATCGTCATCATGATCGTCGGAATCGTCCTCGGCAGCTTTGTCGGCGGCTTGATCATGGCCTCGGCGGGCGGACTGCACGGTGGCCCGACTCTCGCGCGAGTGGGTAAAGGTGGCGTCGTCATGCTCGCCGCTTTCATGGCACTGCAGGAGCTTGGTGTGGCGACGGAGATCGTGACGACCGCGTTCGCGATTCTGTTCGGCGCGATCGCGCTGGCGTTGTCGCTCGCCTTCGGACTGGGCAATCGCGAGCTGGCGGGAGAGGTCACCCGCAACTGGTACCGCCGCTACAAGGATGAGCGCGACTCGATCGAGCGCGAAAATCGTGAGCTCGACAGAGTCGAAGGAATCGCGACCACCGAGGAATACGTGCGACCGACCTACGCCGCCAACATCCGGCACTCTGGTCCGCACGACATCGTTCGCCCGCCAGAGTGAGCTCCGCCGCCGCTACGTCACCCGAATTGGAGGTGACGTCCGCGACAACAGAGCTGGTGAGAGCGTTGTCGCTTCGCGACGCGATCGCTCTCGTGCTCACCGTCATCGGTACTGGTGTCTTCCTCAAGACTGCGCCCATGGCGCAGCTGGTGGGGAGTCCGAGTCGAGTGCTGCTCGCATGGGTGGCCGCCGGTCTATTGTCTCTCGCCGGCGCGCTCACCTACGCCGAGCTCGGGGCGATGGTGCCGCAGGCCGGTGGAGATTACGCATTTCTGCGCGAAGCGTACGGTCGTCTCGCTGCATTTCTGTTCGGGTGGACCAATCTCGTCGTCATCGCCACCGGGGGCGTCGCTGCCGTATCGACTGCGCTTGCGTCATTTATCGGTTCCTTCCTCCCGCTCGACGCGGTGTTTGCGACGCGCGACTTTCATCTCCTCGGTCAGGTCGTGCACTGGAGACTGGGAATCCAGCAATTCGTCGCGGTCGCGGTGATCATCCTCTTCTCCGCGATCAATGCGCGCGGGGTGGCCGTCGGAGCGCGCGTCCAATGGCTGGCGACGCTCGGCAAGCTGGGGGGAATCGCCATCATCGTGCTCGGCGCGTTTCTCCTTTCCCGTACTGGGTCGTGGCAGCAGTTGCGGGCGCCGGCACCCGCGCAAATCACGAATGGAGGGATGACCGCATTCGGCGCGGCGATGCTGGCCGCGTTGTGGGCGTATCAGGGTTGGGCCAACGTCGCGATGGTCGCCGGCGAGATAGAGAAGCCCGAGCGCAACGTTCCGCGCGCGCTGATCTATGGAATGCTGCTGGTGATAGTCGTCTACCTGACCACGAATCTCGCCTATTTCTACGCGCTACCGTACAGCGATGTGCTGACGTCGAACTCGACTGCTTATCGTGACGCTCTGCCCGTCGCAGCAAAGGCGGCGCAAACGTTCTTCAAGTACGGGCCGCAGCTCGTATCGCTGGCTTTCATTGTCTCCGTCATCGGCGCGCTCAACGGAATCATCCTCATGAATGCGCGGGTTCCGTTCGCTATGGCTCGCGACGGACTGTTCTTCAGCAAGCTCGGAGTGCTGAGTCCGACGTCGCGCGCTCCGGTGATTGCGATCTGGGTGCAGGCAATCTGGGCGTCGATTCTCGCGCTGTCCGGCACCTTCGATCAGATCACGACATCCGTGATGTTCGCGCTGTGGATCTTCTTCGCTCTGGTCGGGTCGTCGCTGTTCGTGCTGCGACGGAAAGTCCCGGCGGCGCCGAGGCGATACCGGACGCCCGGATATCCGGTGGTTCCGATTCTATTTGTGCTGGTCGCCGTCTGGCTCGTCATCAACAGCATCAAGGCGTACCCCCTGGAATCGGCCGCTGGACTGCTGCTGATCGCGCTTGGTCTGCCGTTCTATATGTTCTTTCAGCGCGGGGCCAGGCACGTCGCTGACGCAATGCCGGAGCCGGGGCTGCTGGGCAGTTAGAAGATCATCCGCTGCGGAAGTACGCTACACCGTACCCTTCAAATACTGCTTGCGCAGCCGCTCGGGGTGACGCTCGATGGCGTAGCGGAGCATGGTGCGCGGCATTACCCGGTAGTGTTTCAGCAGAAACGCGTCCTCGGCGCGGCGATCGCGCTTTCCTACCTCGCGCAGCATCCAGCCGACGGCCTTGTGAATCAGGTCGTGGGTATCGGCCAGCAACAGCCGCGCGATCTTTATCGTCGGCCGGAATTCACCGGCTCTGATGAAATGGAACGTCGAGATGATCGCGATGCGTCTCTCCCACAGGCTCTTCGAGCGCGCGAGCTTTTCCAGCAGCATGATCTCTCGGCGATCCAAATGCGGACCGACGATGTGCTCCGCGGAAGCGTCGACGAGGTCCCAGTTGTTGATGTATTGCGTGTTGGAGAGGTACGCGCGGTGAAGCTTTGCCCGGACTGGCTTGTCGCCGCGGCGATACTTGTGAACGAGCAGCAGCAGCGCCAGCAGCCGCTCCTCGTGCCAGGGTGACTTGAGCAGCTCGAGCACCTCCGAGTCGTTCAGCTCTGAATACTCGGGGACGAGTCGGCGGAGGTCGGGAACTCTGAGTCCGAGGAATTTGTCGCCGTCTCCGTACTGGCCGGGTGCGGTTTTGAAGAATCGCTGGAGAAATTTCGCGTCGCTCGGATCCGCCAACGCGTACAGCTCCCTTCGCAGCGACTCGAGTGTCGGCGCCTTCGACGGCTTCTTACTGCGCGCTTTGCGCTGCGGCATTCACCACGGCCTTCGCGACCGCCTGTTGTAGTGGACCAACTTCAGGAAAAAATCCACGAGCATTCGTCCCCAAGTTCTGCCGGTTCGTGAGCAGCACAATCGACAGTCCATACTTCGGAACGCCGAGTACGTAGGTCCCGGTGAAACCGGTGTGGGAGAAACTGCCGTCGGGCAATCCCGGGGGCGATTGCCAGCCGAGGAAGTGCTGGTACCTGTCGCGGGTGAGAAAAGAGTCGACGACCTGCGCGCGGATGTATTGGTGGTCCTTGTACCGGCCTCGGTTGTTCAACAGGTCGAGCAGCGCCCCAAGCTCCGCCGCGGTCGAGAAAAGTCCGGCGTGACCGGCTACCCCGCCATTCGCGTAGAAGGAGTTCCCATCGTCGACTTCGCCATTGAGAAGGTATTGGCGCCAGCCGTTCCACGCCGTCGGATCGCCCCTGTACCGATACCCGAATGTCGAATCGTACACCATGTGCCGCTCGTAGACGTTTCCCTGTTCGGTCGATGCGAACTCGGTGAAGCCGTGCGCCTTCGGATTGAAGGTGGTCGACCGGAGTCCGAGCGGGCGATACAGATTCTGCTCGAGGAACACGTCGAGCGGCTGTCCGCTCGCGTGTTCGACGACATAACCGAGGAGCATGAAGCCCAGGTCGCTGTAGTGGCGCGCGTCGCCGACACCCCATTGGAGCGGCATGTCGCGAATCACGGCGCAGGTCTGCACGCCGTTCGACGCGTCGTAGTACAGCGGCTGCCACTGCACGAGTCCGGACGAGTGTTGGAGCAGATTCCGGACTGTAATGCTGTCAAGGTGGGGCCCACGGAAATCGGGCAAGTAGCGGGAAACAGGAGCATCCACGTCGATCTTCCCGCGGTCGACGAGGAGCATCGCCGCCATCGTCGTTCCCATCACCTTGGTAACCGATGCCAGATCGAACATCGTCGATGTCCGCATGGCAGGTGGGGCGGCCAGTCGACGCCCCTCGTAATCGTTCAGCTGGGCGTACCCGAACGCGCGCTCGTGGAAGACACGGCCATTGCGAGCCACGAGAAACACCGCGCCCGGAATCAGCGTGCCGATCGAAGCATTGATCGCCGAGTCGGCTACCGCGATCCCGCGGGCGAGCGCCGCATCCGGGCCCCGGGAGGCCGCCGGAGCGTATGGTGCACAGCTCCCTGTCACCGCGAAAACCGCCGCGGCAGCGAAACCAAATCGAGATCGCATCGTGTGGCGAAAGATCCGCCAAGGACTGTGAACTGCAACCAGCCGGTAGTCTTCAGTCACAGTTTTTCATATACTCCGTCTCCATGAACACGCTCAGCGCCGCCGACACCGCGTGGATGCTGGTCGCCACCGCGATGGTGCTGGTGATGACGCCCGCCGTTGGATTTTTCTACGGCGGAATGGTCAGAGCGAAGAACACGCTCAATACGATGATGATGAGTTACGTCGCGCTCGGCTTCGTCGGGATCGCGTGGACCGTCATCGGCTACTCCCTCGCGTTCTCTACCGGCTCCTCCTGGGTCGGCGGATTGAATTACGCGTTCTTTCACGGCGTTGGCCTGGAAGCGCACGGTACCATTCCACATCTGCTGTTCGCGGCGTACCAGGCAACCTTCGCGGTGATAACCGCGGCTCTCATCTCCGGCGCCATCGTCGAGCGAATGCGCTTCGGCGCGTACCTCGCTTTTATCACCCTCTGGTCGGTCGTGGTCTACGCGCCGATAGCGCACTGGGTGTGGGGCGGCGGCTGGCTCGGCAGGCTCGGCGCGCTCGACTTCGCTGGCGGCACGGTGGTTCACATCAACGCCGCCGCGGCCGCACTCGTGGTCGCGGTAGTACTCGGCGCGCGGAAGGACTACGCGCGCCAGGCAATCATCCCACAGAACGTACCGTTCACCCTGCTCGGCGCCGGCATCGCCTGGTTCGGGTGGTTCGGATTCAACGGCGGCAGCGCGTTCGGAGCGAATGCATCGGCCGCGCTCGCCTTCACGAACACGATGTTCGCGCCCATGGCGACCCTGGTCGTGTGGAGTCTGCTCGATATCCTCCGCACAAAAAAGACGACCGCGATCGGAGCGGCTACAGCGATAGTGGTGGGCCTGGTGGCGATCACCCCCGCCGCTGGTTTCGTGAGCCCGCTCTCGGGAATAGCGATCGGCGGAATCGCCGCAGCGCCAAGCTACTTCGCGCTTTTATGGAGAGCGCGGACACGGCTCGACGATTCACTCGACGTCGTATCGGCGCACGGGGTCGGCGGAGTCGTGGGAGCATTGCTCACTGGCGTGCTGGCGGAACGGAGCTGGAATGGAACGGCCGATGGCGCGCTGTTCGGAAATCTCGCGCAGCTCGCCATCCAGTTCGCGGCGGTGGGAGCGACGATTCTTTACAGCGTCGTCGGCACCTTCGTGATCCTCAAGCTCGTGGCGCTGGTCGCGCCTCTTCGCGCCAGCGTGAAGGAGGAGGGGATGGGAATGGATCT
>JALYYH010000147.1 GCA_030946665.1 Gemmatimonadota bacterium | reverse complement strand
CTGTGGCGAGTGGCATCTACGAGGCGCAGCTCCTCTACTTCTTCGCTCCCATTGTCGGTGCCCTCATTGCGGGGCTGCTCTACGAGTTCCTGTTCATGCGTCGCGGCCGAGAGCCGGTGGATCACGGCGAGCTGCGACCGTAACACTCAGGCGGAGCTGCGCCCGCTGACCCGTGGGCGCAGCTTGTCCGTCAGCAGCAGATGGAGAAGCGCGAGCACCGCCTGCGCGAGCATCAGGAGACCGGCGAGCACTGGAGCCATCTCCATGTCGGCGTTGTTCACGTTGTGAATGATGCCCTGGATCAATCCCCCGACGCCGACACACCCCGCGAGTCCTTCTCCGGCGAAGAGGGCACCCGTGGCGAGATCTCCCCAGCGATCGAGATCGCCCCGCAGATACAGGATCGTGTAGGCACCCTGGATAAGCAGCGAGCCTCCGATGAACAGCACTATGATCGGAACGCGCTGCCACATCGTTGCCCAGGTCCCGATCAGCACAATTCCGCCTGTACAGTTGGCGATCGACGCCAGCATCACCAGTAATCTCAACATTGACACGCCCTCGCTTCGAGTTTGAGGCTGCGTCCAAGATACGCGGATACTTTGTGTTGTCAAGTACTTTGTCAGATGCGGGAGGCGCGGCTCGGATGCTTGCCGCGGGTGGAGTTGTCAGCTACGAGTTGTGATTTAACCAGAAGACTCGACGGGCCCTCCGGCCTCCTGCCACGCGCGCCACCCACCCGCCATCGACACGACGTTGCGGTACCCCATCTTTTGAAGATTGTCGGCGGAAAGGGCCGAGCGAAAACCGCCACCGCAATAGAGTATGACCTCCGCATTCTTGTCGGGTACGCGTGCTTCGACGTCGCGCTCGATTATGCCCTTCCCCATGTGCTGCGCGCCTCGAACGTGCCCCGCGGCCCATTCACTCTCTTCGCGCACGTCGATCACTTTTGCAGTTCCCGCCTCGAGCTTCCGCCGCGCCTCTTCCACGCTCACCTCGCGAACTCGCGATTTCGCGTCGTGGACGAGCTTCAGAAATCCTGGCGAATGCTTCACAGACCCGCTGGCGGTCGCTTACCGGTGAGGCGACGCAGTCCGAGATGAGCGCCGCGCCGCGCCGCCAGCTCCACTGCTGCCACAGTTGCTGTGGATATCGCAGTCCAGGCCAGGGCGGCGGGCCAGCTCTCACCGCGTTTCCACGGCCGCTCCGGTGGCTCCTCGTGCTTCACTCGGCGCCATCCGCTCTCCAGCCCGCGCTCGACCAATCTCCCCGCCACCATCGCCGCGCCCGCACCGATCAGGAGCCAGGTCGTCTTCTGCGAGTTCAGTCTATCCGTCTTTATCCGCACCGCGCACCACCTCTGAGTTGGACAATGAAGAGAGGCAAGCGCGGTGCCGCGCGGAGACGCTCGTCTAAATGTGACAGCTCGCCAGACCGCGCTTCTCGAGGTATCGCTGGTGGTAATCCTCCGCCGGATAAAAGGTCGACGCAGCGGTTATTTCCGTCACGATCGGCTTGCGGAACCGGCCGCTCGCCGCCAGCGCAGCCTTCGACTCCTCAGCGATACGCTTCTGGTCGGGGGTGTGATAGAAGATGGCTGAGCGATACTGCGTGCCAACGTCGGGGCCCTGGCGATTGAGAGTCGTGGGATCGTGGTTCTCCCAGAACACGTCGAGCAGCTTGTCGTAAGTGACTTGGGATGGATCGTAAGTCACCTGCACGACTTCGGCGTGTCCGGTTCTTCCCGTGCACACATCCCGGTAAGTCGGATTCGCGAGCGTGCCTCCGAGATATCCAACGATGGCGTCCCTGACTCCAGGCACGTTCCTGAAGGTCACCTCCACGCCCCAGAAGCATCCCGCTCCGAATGTTGCCAGCTCCGTCACCATCCCTCCCGTTTTCTCAATGACGTGATGTGCGCCACGTGATGCCGTCCGTGCCAGCCGTACAGCGCCAGCGCCTGTCCCAGGGTGAGCACGCGGTCGTGTTCCGGATGTCGGAACCCTCTATTGAAATCGGCCGCGTCCATCGACCTGAGCAGCGCGACCCAGCGCTGGTGAAGCGAGTCGAGCAAGTCCAGCGAAACATCCATCGGCACTCGCTGCGAGTCAGGAAGCTCGGCCCACTTCGCTTCATCGTATGGCTTGATCGTCGGCTCGTCCTCCGTCAGAGCGAGCTTGAACCGGCAGTAGGCGTTCATGTGGCTATCGGGGACATGGTGAACCAGCTGCTTCACGGTCCAGCCGTCCGGACGATAGCGCGTCTCCAACCTGTCCCGGGACAATCCCGCCACCGCGGAGCGAAGCGCTCCCGGCGCTTCGGCAATCTCCGCTATGAGTCGTGGATAGTCCGACGGGGAAACCGGCGAGCTGAAATCGAATTTCCCAATCGGGTATCGCAGGTCTGGCGCTTGCGCTGTCGCTGTCATTTTCAGATGCCTGCAGAAATTTACGCGATTCGCTCCGGCACGTGGACCGCTACAGCAGATCCATCGGCTATGAACGCCGATGTGGGAGCTCCTGAGAGTATACTCGGGAATGGCTCGTCGTAGAAAGGCTCCAGAGGTCCGGCGAGCTGGTGCTGCGCGCCGGGCCAGATGCGCCAGCGCGAGTGCTGGACCCGGTACTCGACAGTGCCGCCATCCCGTTGGCGCGTGTAACCCCATCCGCGCTGGGTGAGAAATTCCTCCTCGGAACCGGCAACCATTTCCGACAGGTGTCCGTCGACGTGGAGGGCGAGTCTGCACTGATCGCGCCCGCTTCCGAACAGATACTCGACTGTCTGCAGCTGACCGCTGGTCTTTACGATGGAGTGTTGCATGGGAACGGTGCGGTACGGCTCGTTATAAGTGAGCTTTGCCGTCTCGGCGACGAGGAACAGCGGCACCATCTCGCGAATGAAGACGACACCCGAGCGCCACTCGCCGTCCACCCTCCGCCGAACGTAAAACCGAAGATTCACTTCCTCGAAGTTCTGATGGAAGAGCGCGGGAAGCCCGAGCACGTGCGTATCGAGGAAGAGGAAGGCAACCAGGCTCAGGTAGTGGCGGCCGTCGCGATCGTCGAGCTCCGTACCCTTGGGCAGGTGAGGCGTCAGGACGGACTCGTCGACCTCGAAGTTGAGCATCGCCAGGTAGCGCCAGTCTGCGGTGAGGAACTTAGCGGACATGCATTCCACTCATCGTTGCACCACGGCCAGCCGGAGATGCATGTCAGGTACCGTCGAGCGCTAGCTGCACCCCTCGACCCACTTCACTTCGGGAAGTCGTCCAGCACGGAAATTCGTCACTTTCTTCCCGTCGGTCTCGAATACGATCGCCTTGCCCGCACTGGCGCTGTCGCCCATCACGGTCAGGTAGTGACCGCCGTCGACATACTTGTGTGGCTCGATCTGCAGATCGCCGTCGTAGATGTTCTTGATCTTGTCTTCGGTGTCTCCGATTTTCGCGCCGTCCTCGGTCGTTACCGATCCGGTGTCGATGTCGATGCGCGCGACCTTCCCTCTCACAATCATCACGCCAATGTTGTCCGGGACTCCCGCGCCAGCGGCCGGAAACACGAAATCGCATGCCTTCTTCATGGTCGGATTTTCGTTCAGCAGGCCCATGTTGACTGCGTCGGCGAGCGTCATCCCTATCTGGATCGGCCCCAGACCGTCTTCATTGAGCGCGACTTCGCTGATGCTGTCGCGTGCGGTGCCATTCGGACCACTTCGTCCCTTGACCGCCTTGTCGTCCTCCTTGCCGCATCCGCTGGTCGCCATCACGACGAAAAGCGTGAGGAGAAAACAGGAGACGTGTAGCGACCGCTGACTATTCATTTGTCCTCCGCCCTCCCTCGATCGGAGAGCGCTGAGTATTAGGTACCGACCTGGTGGAACCGCTCCTGATAGCGCACGATCGATTCACTGATCACCCGAGCGGCCACTTCGCTCTTCTCCCATCCAATGATCTCGACCCGCCGTCCTTCGAGATCCTTGTAGATATGAAAGAAATGCTCCACTTCCCTCAAATAATGCTGCGAAAGATCGGCAATGTCGAAGTATTCGTGATAGTACGGGTCATGACACGGAACGGCGATAATCTTGTCATCGGGCTCGCCACGATCGAGCATCTTGAGCACGCCGAGCGGCCGGCAGTCGATCTGGCACCCGGGAAAGGTGGGCTCATTGATGCGGACGAGAATGTCCAGCGGGTCGCCGTCTTCGTGCAGGGTGCGCGGAATAAATCCGTAATCCCCGGGATAATGCATCGACGAATAAAGAACCCGATCGAGTCGGATCAGCCCGGACTGCTTGTCCAGCTCATACTTGTTGCGACTTCCGCTGGGAATCTCGATGAGCGCGGTTACCTGCTCGGGAGGATGGATTCCCGCCGGCAGGTCGTGCCACGGATTTATCACGTAGTGACGCGCTCCATGGTGCCCTTGTAGGACATCGGCTCTTCATCGACTCCGAAGTTGCGAGTTGCGAGCTCCGCGATGCGATCCATGTCTCCGGACGACAAGTCTGGCTTGTCGGAGGCCTCGACAAACTCCTTCAGCTGATCGGCGTCGTAGATATTGGGCAACGTCGTTACCACGCGAGGCTCCGCCAGCAGCCACTTCAGGGCTGCCTGCCCAAGGGTCATTTGCGTCGTCAGAAAATCGAGTGTTCGAACCTTCTCGATGCCGTTCGTGAGCCACGACCGCGGTCGATGCCGGCGGTGATCGTTCGGAGGGAACACGGTGTCCTTCGTGTATTTCCCCTCGAGCATCCCCGACGCGTGCGTGACGCGAATGTTGAATGCGCAGTTGGGGGCAAGCTCCCTCGCCGCCTCGATCATTGATGTTCCCGGATGCTGCTCCAGGATGTTCCAGATCATCTGAATGGTGCCGACATCGCTCTCGCGCTCGCAGAGCTCCACCGCTTCGTACAGCCAGCCGATTGCCGGGCCGAACGCCGCACCCCACACGCCGATGAGACCTTCCAGCTGCATCTCGCGGAGCGCCTCCCAGATCGAAGCGTCGCGCACGTGCTCCATCTTGATGTTGTGGAGCTGCAGTACGTCGATGTGATCCGTCTCGAGGCGCTCGAGGCACTTGTGGAGGGCGAATCGCATGTAGTCACGATCGAACTTCTGGGGCAGCTCATTTTGTCCGCGTCGAGCAGATTGTCCCGCCGGATCGTAGATGTCGTAGCCGATCTTGGTCGAGTAGACAACTTCGTCGCGCTTGCCCCGAAACGCAGT
Organism: Gemmatimonadota bacterium; assembly: GCA_030946665.1. Next base: position 3,176 of record JALYYH010000147.1, on the reverse strand, counting down.
CGCCAGCTGTGTCTCGCCACGACCGTTGCCGTAGGTGTCGGCAGTGTCAAAGAAGGTGACGCCGAACTTATCGTGTGCTTCGCGCAGCAGGGCCACGGCTTCTTCGTCGGTCTTCTCCCCCCACCAGCCGGTGGAGAGCGTCCACGTTCCGAATCCGATTTCGCTGACTCTGATGCCGGTCCCGGGGAACAGCCTATAGCGCATTATTCAGGTGTGTGAGGTCGGGAAGTACAAGTTAACCGGCCGGTTCAGCTCGCGCCCCGCGCAAAAACGAAGCGGTCGGCGGACTCTACCTCAGCGTCTTGATCCAGTCCACGATCGCAGGTGTAAGTTCGGGAACGATGGGAATCGTCGGGTCAGCGTACAATCGGAGCTGCGCCATACGATCGTCGCTCGGCGCCGACCTGAAGACATGATTCGCAGTCGGAATGACAATGAGCTTTGCCCCGGCCTGGGCAGCCTTAAGTGCACGCGCATCCGCCTCGCTGACCTGGATGTCGCGCGCGCCCTGCACGATGAGCACGGGTGCTCTCGCACGAGCGATCTCCGCGGCGGGGTCGTATTTCACCCACGTCTGCATGAATCGCCGGTTCATCGGAAGTAGCAGGGACCTCAAGCCGGGATGTACATCGCCGGCTTCCTCTCCGCGGAGGTACCTGGCCGAGGCCGAGTCCCATTTAACGATCTCTTCGGGGGGAAGCTGCTTCGATAACTGTTCGCGGATAACAGCCATGATGGGTCGTCCCGTCCCCGAGAGCATCACAATGCCAGCTACGGGAGCACCGCGGTTTGCCGCCTGTAAGGTGAGCCCGGCGCCCTCGCTGTGTCCAATCAGAATCACTTTCGAGAATCGCCGATCGGCAGTCAGCTTTCGCGCTCCAGCCATGACGTCGGCAACGAAATCGTCGATCGACGTCTGCGCGATGTCGATCTTCTGCAGATTGTCGCCCAGCACCCGCTTGTCGTAGCGAACGGATGCGACACCGTTGCTCGCCAGCTGCCAGGCGAGGATCGCGTACAGGTTGGAGTTGTTCTGGGCGCGCAGGGGACCGGCGGAGTTTCCGTTTCTGTCCGTAAGGCCGGAGCCAGCCACGATGAGCGCTACCGGAATTCTTGTGCTGTAGCTCGCCGGCAAAGCGAGTGTGCCCGGCAAAGTCAGCGTCCCGCTCTGAAATGCGAAAGGCATTTCGATCACTGTGCGCGGAGCCACCGTGTCGATGCGGGCGGGATCTGTCGTATTCTGCGCAACTGCCGGGGAGCCCAGCGAGATTGCCGACAAAATCGAGAGTGGGGTGCGACTAAAGACGTTCATCTATGTGGTGTGTGAGAGCTGTCGCGCCGCCTCGGTTGCAAAGTAGGTCACTATGAAGTCCGCGCCCGCGCGGCGGATCCCGAGCAGGGACTCCATCATCACTCGGTCCTTCTCGATCCACCCGCGGTCGGCCGCCGCGCAGATCATCGCGTACTCGCCGCTCACCTGGTACGCGGCCACCGGATAACCCGTCTCCGCCTTGACCCGGGAGACAATATCGAGATACGGCCCGGCTGGTTTCACCATCACCGCGTCCGCCCCCTCCTCGATATCCGACAACACTTCGCGCATCGCCTCCTGGGCATTTCCTGGATCCATCTGGTAGCCACGCCGATCGCCGGATTGGGGCGCGGATTCGGCGGCTTCCCGGAAGGGTCCATAGTAAGCGGAGGCATACTTCGCCGCGTAGCTCAGAATGGAGACGCCGGAGAAGTCGTTTCCATCAAGCGCGGATCTGATCGCCCGCACCCTGCCGTCCATCATGTCGCTTGGCGCCACGACATCCGCCCCCGCGCGAGCATGGGATAGTGCCGCGCGCGACAGCAGCTCGAGGGTAGCGTCGTTGTCGACGTCGCCGTCCTTGAGAATCCCGCAGTGTCCGTGGTTGGTGTATTCGCACATGCAGACATCGGTGATCACGACCAGATCAGGAATCTCTGTTTTCAGCGCACGGACGGCGGTTTGAACCGCGCCCTTGTCGTCCCAGGCCGAAGATCCGGTCGCGTCCTTTTTCTCCGGAACCCCGAACAGAATGATTCCTCCAACCCCGGCTTTCGCGGCAGCTTCGGCGTCGTGAAGCATTTCGTCAACCGAGGTTTGGCTGACGCCCGGCATAGACGCTACGGCGCGGCGCAGTTTCTTCCCATCGCGAACGAAGACGGGAAGCACGAGCTGGGCAGCCGCCAGATGCGTCTCGCGCACGAGATTTCGCAGCGCGGCAGTGCGCCGCAGCCGACGCGGCCTGTATTGGGGAAAGGTCGACACTGTTACTCGGGTTGCGGCGCGGGGAGCTTGGTCAGTTGCCGGAGCTCGACCAAAAGGCTCGCCCCGCCTCGGGAGCGAATTTCGGCCGCTAGCTCCTCGCCCGTGGACTCGGGAGAGCCCGGGTCGAGCGCGCGCGATCCGCGCACGATGTGCCTCCCTGTCACGTCAGCCAGCATACCATATAATGTAGGCGTTCCAGCAGCGTCACTCACGAGCGCTCCGATCGGTACCTGACATCCCCCGTCGAGCGCGGCGAGAAAAGCGCGCTCTGCGCGCGTCGCGATCGAAGTCGGCTCGTGGTCGAGCGGTGACAGAATGCCTCGGATCCGATCGTCGTCGCTTCTCGCCTGGATCGCAATCGCGCCCTGTCCCGGCGCCGGAAGCCAATCGGGAGGTTCGAAAAACATTGCGATGCGCCGCTGTACTTCGAGTCTTATCAGTCCAGCCGCGGCGAGGATTGCAGCATGAACTCTTCCCGCTTCGACCTTGCCTAGACGCGTTGGGACGTTGCCGCGGAGCTCGACGACCTCGAGATCGGGACGCCTCGACATTAGCTGCGCACGACGTCGCAAACTCGATGTGCCAACTCTCGAACCGGCCGGTAGATCGTCGAGATTCTCCGCGCCGGTGATCCGATTCACCACCAGCACGTCACGTGGATCTTCCCGCTCGAGCTGAGCGACTATCTCGAGCCCATCCGGCATCTCGGTCGGCAGATCCTTGAGGGAGTGAACCGCGCAATCGATCTTGTTCTTCGCGAGAGCGACTTCGAGCTCGTGGGTGAACAGGCCCTTCGCTCCGATCTCACTCAACGGCTGGTCGAGTTTCTTGTCGCCGGTCGTTTTGAACGTCACGAGCTCGGATCTGATCCCGTTGGCGA
>JALYYH010000144.1 GCA_030946665.1 Gemmatimonadota bacterium | reverse complement strand
GTCGAAGGGTGACCGAGGTCAGCTCGAAGAGTCCGGAAGCGTTCGAGATCCCGTGCGCGGATGGACTGTTCATTCGCGGAGAGGTTTATCCTGCGGATTCTCCGCTTGGATCGGTGATCGTCTGTCACGGCTTCAAGGGATTCGCTCACTGGGCGTTCTTTCCGTTTCTCGCGAGATCGCTTGCAGACGCTGGTCTGACAGCGATCACCTTCGATTTTTCGGGGAGCGGCATCGGACCCGACCGCGAGACATTCACGCAGCCGGATGCGTTCGCTGAAAATACGTTCTCGAGGGAACAGGACGACATCGCGAACGTCGTCGACTATGCGCGCAGAAAGAAGCTCTTAAATGGCAAGTTCGGCCTGTTCGGGCATTCACGCGGCGGGGCGATGGCGATTCTTTACGCCGCGGCGCAGGAGGCGGAGGTGAAGTCTCTGGTGACGTGGGCGGCAATCGGCCGCACGAACTGGTGGACACCCGAGGAGGCTATCACATGGCGCACGCGTGGCTATGCCGAGGTCGTAAACTCACGCACCGGGCAGGTGATGCGCATCGGAACCGATCTTCTCGACGATGTGGAGCTCCATGGAACCACGAAGCTCAACATCGCCGCGGCTGCCGCCAAGATCAAAGTGCCGTGGCTGATCGTACATGGAACGGGTGACGAGACCGTACGAAGTACTGACGCCGAGCGGCTTCACGCGTTGTCGCTTGGCGTGAGCACCCTTCGTCTCATAGAAGGGGCGAATCATGGATTCGATGCGAAGCATCCGTTGGGCGAAGCCCCGCCCGTTCTCCAACAGGTCGTGCGGGACACGGTGAAGTTTTTCGTCCGCAACGCGACTCAGTGATCATGTGAGTCAAGGTGGGACTGGCGTGAGCGAAGACCTGACGACGCTCGTGGAGCATCCGGACATTGTGAAGCTGCGCTCCGCTCTCGACGCGCGCAAAGCGGTTGCACCGAAAAATGAGGAAGGGGTACGCCGGGCAGCGGTCGCCCTGATCTTTCGCGCGGGAGAGGGTGGGGCGCCGGAGCTGCTTTTCATCAAGCGGGCGGAATATCCCGCAGATCCTTGGAGCGGGCAGGTCGCATTTCCGGGCGGAAGAGAGGAGGCTGGGGATGTGAGTCTCGCCGATACCGCGCTCCGGGAAACGCGCGAGGAGACCGGCATCGATTTCCAGCGGGATGGGATGGTGATTGGCAGGCTGGACGATCTTCGTCCGCAGACCGTCAAGTTGCCGGCGATAATGGTCCGGCCGTACGTGGTGCTGCTCAGTCGTGTCGACAGGTTGCTGTTGAGCGACGAGGTCGCGCTGGCGTTCTGGGTTCCGCTCGAGGCGCTTCGACGCGCGGCGTCCTGGACGGAAACGACCGTGTTCGCGCGGGGGATCCAGATGGATCGTCGCGCGTTTCGACACGACGGTCACGTGATCTGGGGCATGACCGAGCGAATCCTGGCGCAGCTGCTCGCGCTGCTCGACTGAGTTTTGGGCGCGTTATTACGCGCGATTCTTGTCTCGCTTTTTTGTCGGCGGATTCTGGATTGTCGCCCTCCCAGGCGGGCATTTGTTCCGCGCGCTCAATTACGCGAGCATGAATCGCGGCGTCGTGCGGGCGAGAAACTCAGCCGATCAGTCCGCGCGAGAGATAAGGGCTACCGGTCGAGCTCCAGGATGACGAACGACCCCGGAATCATTGGCGGACGCGGACGGGGACGATCGGAAGTGGGCGCCGGCGTCGGGCCGAAATTGGCGGTGACAGTGTAGAGCCGATGAGTTATCGGGTTCACGGCCATCGTACGCGCTCCGCGCTGCGTCGGCACCGTCTCAACCACCGTGTACTTGTCGGGCGTGTCCTCGTGCACGACAGTGATCGATCCCTCTCCATTCGAAGTGAACGCGAGCTGCGTCGCGGGATCGAAACCGGCGGCGTCCACACCACTGCCCACCGCTGGGCTCGCGACGACTTTGCCGGTTTTCATGTCGACGATGGCCATCGTCTTGTTGCCGCAACCCGAGAACAGGCGCTGGTGAACGCGGTCGATCGCCATCCCGCTCGGCTCCTCACAGGGAGCGAGCGGCCATCTCGCGAGAACGGCGAGCGTCTTGGGGTCGAACACGGCGATCTGATTCTTGTCCTCGAGGTTTACGTAGGCCCGGCCACCATCGACTACTCCGGCCTCCGGTCTCCCCTGAAGATCGACGGCCCCGACGACGGTTCCATTGGTTGCGTCGATTGCCGTCGCGTTGCTGGTGCCGCCGTTGAAGGTGAACACGCGCTTGGTGGCTGGATCGTACATGATCGCGTCAGGATTTCTGGCTGGGATCTTCACCACCGCGATCGGCGCGAGGGTCTTGTAGTCGAAGATGGTCACGCTCGAATCGCGCCCATTGCTCGTGAATCCGCGGTTCAGCTCCGGCGCCAGCGCGACTCCGTGAATTCCCGGAGTATTCGGAATGTCCCCGATCACGCTGTCGCGACCGAGGTCGATGACCATCGCGTGCGAGCTGCGGGAAAGAAAGAGCCGGTTTCCTTCCGGATCGACGGTCACGTAGTCCCACCCGCCTTCACCTCCGGCTGGAATCCTGTGAATGACATGGTAGCCTGGCGCCGCGGTCTGTGCGCTCGCGATGGGCGACATGGCAAGAGTCGCAGCGACGGCTGAAGCGCCGACCGTGATAAGGAATTTCGACTTCACTTTGTTCTCCTCCTTGTTTGCCTGGATTGGTTGGAGCTTCGAAATCGCCCGAAGTCAGGGTCCGGTGGTATCGCCGCGTAGCTCGGTGACGACAGCGGGCGGAAGTCCGGCGGGAGCCTCCTTGAGCTCAAACACCGGCGACTCGTGAATGATCTTTCCGCCAAGGTACGCGGTGCGCGCCACGAGGCTAACGGCAAAGAGAGATCCGATAAGGACTCCCACTCGCATCCATACGGGAATCCCCTCCGCCGGCCTCTTCAGCGATCTCCGCCACGCGTACGCGGCGAAGAGACCGACGATCAAAATCCCCCACAGAGTCCAGGTGGCGGCAGCGTCATGCGCTTCGATTGTGCCGTGCTTGATGAACCACGGGTCGTTGAGCGCGCGGTCGGCCTGCTTTCCCGTCAAAAACACCGGATAGATGAAGAGCCCCGCCACCGTGAGCGCGCCCATCGCCGTCAGCCATAGCTCGCGACGCCCCAGAAGGAGCGCGAGGATTGTGGCGGCGAGTGCCGCGACGCTGAGCAGCACGGGGAAGTGATTGATGAGTAGATGCGCGTAAGGCCAGGACATGATCGTCGGATCGAGGGTGCGGGGAAGTGGCGCGGTAGTCGTCCGCGAAAACTTACGGGCGACTCGCCGAGTTTGCTGACGGCGCCTCGTCAACAACTGGTCCGCGGGGGTGAATCGCTACTGATTTCGGCGTTATTCACAGTTGCGTATAAAGTTAGGCAGCACTAACTTATTTTCTAGCTTCCTCAAAACCGAGAACCCATTTGGCGACACGTCTTGACCCAAAACCGAAATCCGCACGGCTCGAGTCCGATAGCGCGCTTACCGCGCCTGCGCCGCCCGGGTGGCGACGCGCGAGGGCGACCCCATCGCTGGTGGAGGTCTACCGAACCGTCCCTGTGGCCGGGAAAGGGTGGTGGCGCAAAATCCTGGCATTCGCAGGACCGGGCTATCTCGTAGCGGTCGGCTACATGGATCCCGGCAACTGGGCCACTGACCTGGCCGGTGGCGCTCAGTTCGGGTACACACTGCTCAGCGTAATTCTCGCCTCGAACCTGATGGCGATACTTCTACAGGGGCTGGCATCTAAGCTCGGCATCGTCACAGGACGCGATCTCGCGCAGGCATGCCGCGACCACTACTCGAGGCCAGTTGGTTTTCTGCTCTGGATCGGCTGCGAGATCGCAATCTCGGCGTGCGATCTAGCCGAAGTAATCGGAACTGCGATAGCGCTCAATCTGATCTTTCACATTCCAATTTCCTACGGCGTCGTCATCACTTCGCTGGACGTTCTGCTCGTTCTATATCTGCAGAACAAGGGATTCAGGTTGCTCGAGGCCCTCGTCATCGCGCTCATCGCCACCGTCGGCGCCTGTTTCCTGTTCGAGATCATTCTTTCCAAGCCTCCATT